>NZ_JBIUHC010000001.1:0-175201 GCF_044627735.1 Cupriavidus sp. CuC1
CGCCTATCGAGATTGTGCGGCAATACATCGAACAGCAGAAAACGCCGCACTAAGCTCAGCATTGGACGCCTACGGCGTCCGCGCTATCCTTCCTCGGCCTGAAGGCCGAGGTTTGACGCGCATCCCGATCAAACGGCGATCAAACGGCAATCAAGGCGCCAAGGGCGTCAGGAGCCTGCGGCAGGCGCCGCCACCTTACGTCCGGCCATGTGGTGCAGATACGCCAGCAAGTCCTTCATATCCGCGTCAGACAGCGTCTTTTCATCGATCGCCGACATGCGCGCGTTGGGCCACCAGCGCAGCGATTGCGGGTCGCGGATCAGCCTGGCCAGCTTGTCGTCGCCCAGGTACTCCACCGCGCTGTGCGGCACATTCAGGTCGGGGCCAAGGTGCGCGTCACCGACCCGGTTGAGGGAGTGGCACGAGAAGCAAACGCGCTGGAACGTCGCGAAGCCGCGCGTGACCGCGCCGTCCGCCGGCAGGCCGGGGGCGGGCCGGATGGCCACGAAGCGCTCCGCCGGCGACGCGGTGATGTCGATGCGCACGATACTGTACGTCCAGAGGCTCTCGTTGATCACGGAAGCGGCGCGGCCCGCCGGCACTGTCCAGATCAGGCGGAACGGCCCGATGTCCTGGCCCTTGAGCGTCGGCCACGGCGCGGCAGGATTTTCCACCGCCAGCCAGGCGCGCGGCTCGTCGACGCTATCCGCCAGCAACAGGCGCATCGGCAGGTGAGAGATATAGCCATCGCTGGCTGCGGTCGTCGCACTCGCGTCGGCTGTCACCGGCATGCCGCGCAGCAGGGCCGTCAAGGGGATCGCCTTGAACGTCAGGCGGCGTTTCAGGTTGTCGTCGTCTACCGTCACGTCGGTCAGGCGGCGGTCTTTCAGCAACCCATCCAGCGTCCAGCTGCGCTGTTGCGTGCCGGCGGCAATGGTGAGCGTCGCCGTGTCCGCGGCGCACGCGGGCCCTGCCAGGAACGCTATTGCGCAGCCAAGCGCGCCAACGGCCATTGCAATCCAGGCTTTCATGGGTCTGTCTCCAAAGCGAGCGAAAAAATGTGCGGCAGTCGTTGGCAATCATTCTAGCCGTTGCGGGCGTCCGTCAGCTCGGCCGACGAGTCGCCTCATTACGGCTCACCGGCTCGCACGCCTGGAATGGCCGAGACGGACTCGGGGCCCCTGCCCGACGCATGAATTGGGGGGCTTCGCTCGTCATTTCCGCGCATCGGAGCGCCCGGCGCCGAGCGCCTCGAGCAGCGGCCGGAGCGCATCGAGCTCCGCGCCAAAGCCGCCCCAGTCACCTGCCTTCAATCGCTCGATGGCGCGGTCATAGTGGGCGAGTGCCTCGCGGGCGCGGCTGTCCGGCGCGCCGCTGGGCGCCGCCGCCACCGGGGCCGTTTCCTTGAAGAGCGCTGCCAGGGCCGCGCCTAAGGTCTCCTCCATCACCACATGGTCGCCATAGGCGGCGATCACCCGTTTCAGCTCGGGCAACTGACCGGACTCCGCGCGCAAGTAGAGCGGCGAGACATAGAGAATCGAGTTGTCGATGGGCACGACCTGGAGGTGGCCGCGGATGACGCGCGAACCCATCTGGTTCCACAGCGAAATCTGCTGCGAGATCTCGGTATTTTGCTGGATGCGCGCCTCGATCTGGAATGGCCCATAGACCAGCTTGTCTTTGGGAAATGCATAGACGACGAGTTTGCCGTAGTCAGGTGGATCGCAACGGGCCGCCAACCACGCAATCATGTTCTCGCGCCGGCTGGGCACCATCGGTAGCATCAACACGAATTCGGCGCGCGGCTGCGCGGGGAGCCGCACGATCATGTAGTAGGGCGTCATTGGCGCGCCGGGGCCTGTGCTCGCGTCGATGTCGGCTTGTTTGCGCGGGAATTGCCAGAGGTCTTCGCGGTTGTAGAAGACTTCCGGCGTTTCCATGTGGTAAGCGCGGTAGACCTGCGCCTGGATCAGGAACAGGTCTTCGGGGTAGCGGATATGCTGCTGCAGGTCCTGCGGCATCGCGCCCAGCGGCTTGAACAGGCCCGGAAAAATGCGCTGGTACGTCCGCACGATGGGATCGGCAGGATCGCTGATGTAGAAGTCGGCAGTCCCGTTGTACGCATCGATCACCACCTTGACCGCGTTGCGGATGTAATTGTCGCCGTCACTGGTGCCCGGCTGGGAGTATGGGAACCAGCGGCTGGTGGTGTAGGCATCCTGAATCCAGAAAAGCCGCCCGCCGGCCACGACGATGTAGGGGTCATGGTCGAGGCTGAGGAACGGGGCGATCGTGCGCACCCGGTCCTGAATGTTGCGATGGAGCAGGATCCGGCTCGCGGGGGTGATGTAGCTGGTCACCAGGATGTTGGGATCGTCGAATTGCCAGGCGAAGAGGGCCTGCAGCGCCATGCTGCCGATGGCTATGCCGTCGCGCCCGCGGTAGGTTGTGTAGACGTTCTCATCGCCTTTGGGGTAGTCGAATTCGGGTGCATTGCCGTTGACGATCACATAGCCCTTGCCGCCTTCACCAAAGTACAGGCGCGGCTCACTGATGGGCGGGCCGCCGTTGGCGACAGGCGGGATATCCTTCAGGTAAAGCGTAGGCAGGCCTTCCGTGGACTTCTCCGTGACGGGCGACATCACGACGCCATTGCCGTGGGTGAACAGGAGATGCAGGTTCACCCAGGTCTGGGCATTTGCAGGAAGCAGCGACGACTCCAGTTCCCGCGCCGAGAGCATCACCTGCTGATAACGGGCATCGAGCCGGTAGCGATCGATGTCCGTCGCAAGGAATTTGTAATAGGTCCTGATCTCCTGCAACTGCGCGTAGGTATCCCGCAATGGCTGCAGATCCCACAGGCGGATGTTGTCGATGGTTGGCCGATTGGCCTGCAGCGCGGCGAGATCCAGGTTCTGCTCGGCTGGAAACGGCTTTACCGCGATCTGCGCCAGGCCATAGGCGTCCCGCGTCAGCGCAATGTTGTGGGCGATATAGGGCGTCTCCAGTTGCAACTCGTTCGGCTTGACATAGAAGCGCTGGAACAGCGCCGGATAGATCAGCACGAGTACCAATGCGCTGCCGAAGACGATCAGTGCCGAGGCGGCCGGAATGCGATAGCCCCGCCAGCGCATATTGGCCCATGAAGCGGCCGCGGCCGCGGCGGCCAGGCCGATCAGCGGCCACAGGACCGGCAGCCCCACATGGACATCGGTATAGCTGGCGCCCACCACCACGCCGTTGTCGCCAAAGAGCAGCAGGAAACGGTCGAGCCAGTACGACCAGGCCTGCAGCAGGAAGAACAAGCCCAGCAGGGCCGAGCCGTGGGTGGCGGCCGCAGGAGAAAGCCCGCGCGGTGAGCGCATGCTCGCGATGTCGCCGCGCGTCCCGTACACCACGGCGGCGACCACCGCGGTGCAGCAGAGCAGCAGTAGCAGCCAGTTCCTGAGCGCCAGATAGGCGGGCAGCGAGAAGAGGTAGAAGCCGTTGTCCTTGCCAAAAATCGGATCGGCCTTGCCGAAGGGCACCTGGTTGAAGTAGCGAAGCGCGATATCCCAGTCCGGGACTTCGCCGGTGGCGATGAGCAGGCCAAGGAGGACGGCAACACCGGCGATGGCCGCGGGCCAGGGGAGGTGCGGCGCGACTTCGCCGACCAGTTCGCTCAGGACCTCCGCCTTCCAGGAGCCGGGAGGGCTCGCATAGCGGTGCGCCAGCAATCCCGACACCCCTATCGCGACCGCCGACGCAGCGAAAACGGCGGCGAACAGCAGCACCTTGGTGACAAGGATTGTCCAGAAGACGTTGACGTAGCCGACGGAGGAAAACCACAGCCAGTCAACCAGCATGCCGGTGAGGCGGCCGACGATGACCAGGCCGATGACGCCAACCGCAACCCTGGCGGCAATGCGCCTCAGGTGCGTGCCGGATATCCCTGGCGAGCGCATCGATCATGCTCCTTTGCCGGACCGTCATCCGTGGCTTGCTGCTGCCCAAAACGTGGCAGAAGCGGGTTGCCCAGGGCAACCCGCTATGGCCGGCCGGCCTTAAGGCATGGATCCGTGTTGCATCGGCCCGGATAATCAATTGTAGGTGGGGAATCAGCCGGCAGCACGCTCACCGGCATGCCAAGGCGCGTTGGACACCGCCCGCGGTCAAGTACATGAAGCGCCACGGCGGCAGAGGTGAGATTTACGGGTTGTTTATGCCTGGCTAATACTTTTCTACGCCATTTGCATGGGCGAGTTCTTAAGCTGGAGGCTTGCAATTTGGCGAGGCCGCTGATTCCTTCGTCTCGAATCGCTCTACTGGTCAATGGCTGAAAGAGCGCCTTGCCTGTATTTCCCCTGGCCCAATTCGGCGAGAAACATGATGTCGCACATCCGCAATGCATCACGCAACAGCCAACCTTATCACGGTGGCGGATACTACCTGAGGCTTGCTGGGTGCCTGCTCGCACTCGGTCTGTTGTACGCCTTGTGAATGCCGGAGCGGCGCCGATGCAAATGCCGGTGGCCACTAGTGCAAATGCCATCGGGCATAGGCTGCGATCAGGGCGAAAGGCGGGGGTGCGGCCGCGGCCTGCCGAATGAGAAAACAGCTTCAGCCGGCGGCACAGCAACGCAATCAGGCGATAGACCTTGCGGATTGCCCGACCGCTATCTCGCCGGAAGTCGGCGATCGTCTTGAAGTCGGGCGCAAGCCGTCCCAAAGCTGGCGCTCGCCGCTTTTATTGCCCACCCGCATACACGTCGTTGAACGAAGGGGACCGCGCTGCGTCGACGAACGCGTCGAAGCGGCCGTTGTGTGCCCCGTCCGTGAAAGGATCACGCTGTCTGGTTACGCGGCTGCCATCTTGGGGCGCATCTGAACTGCCCGAGGCTCCGGTATCCGCGCTAGCGGTACCCGCGAGCACGATGGTAATTGCGGTGGTTAGCATTGCTTGCTTGAGGTATTGCATATGGCTGTCTCCAGATCGATGAGCATGGGTGCCTCACCGTGAAGCACAGTGTATGCAGGCACCGGTAACGGCTGGATGACTATCCCATTACGATATCGACACGCAACTAGCCAAATCTGCTGTCGTAGTATTGCCGGTGCCTGAGGGCATCGGCCTTGTCCATCGATCAAGCGTGGCGCCGAATCGGCCGTCTTCCTCGACCGGGCCGCGACGCAACGACCCGGCAAGCCCAGCGCAATGCACCACCTCTGCTCCTGTTGTCGAGATGAACTTGTATCAGCCTCGCCGACGTATCGCCCCCGGGGCCTGGCTGGCGATGGCGGTCGGCGGCGCTCAGGTAAAGCTGACGGCGTCCCGGGCCCGGTCGGGCACTTGCGCTTCCAGTGAAGCGGGATGGTCGGTGTAGCCACGCTCGCTCCCGCCAAACAGGGTGCTGGCGTCGAATGTGGCCAGCGGCAGGCCATTGGCGAGCCGGCACGGTAAGTCCGGGTTGGCGACAAACGGCCGGCCGAAGGCAACGAGGTCGGCGTAGCCTCTGGACAGGACCCATTGCGCGCGCGCCTCGTCGTAGTTGCCGGCAACGATGATCGGCCGCGTGAACCGTGCGCGCCTGGCGGAATGCCTCGGTGAATTGCGGTGCGTCGTCCCAGTCCGCCTCGACCAGATGCAGATAGGCAACGCCGCGTGCCTGGAGAAATTCGGCGGCTTCGAGAATGGTCGGCAGGATGTCGGGACAGGCCATGCCACGCGCGGTCAGGAATGGGGCGAGGCGAATGGCGGTGCGATCGGCGCCGGCCTCGTCCGCCACGGCGTTGACGACTTCCTTGAGAAAGCGCAGGCGGTTGTCACGCCCACCGCCGTATTCATCGGTGCGGACGTTGGAAGTCGTACGCAGGAACTGGTCAATGAGGTAGCCGTTGGCGCCATGGATCTCGACACCGTCGAAGCCCGCATCCATTGCATTGCGGGCGGCCCGGCGGAAATCCGCGACAACGCCGCCGATCTCCTCGCGGGTGAGTGCGCGCGGGGTTGGGCAAGCGGCCATGGCGCCGACGCCCGTGCCCGGGTCGACCTTCCAGATCTGGCCTTCGAACGGGACGGCGGAGGGCGCCACCGGCAGCGCGCCGTTGTGAAAGTCCGGGTGGGACATGCGGCCCACGTGCCAGAGCTGCAGGAAGATCCGCCCGCCGGCGGAGTGGACCGCATCGGTCACCAGTCGCCATCCGGCGACCTGCTCCGGGCTGTAGATGCCGGGGGTGAGGGAATAGCCTTTGCCTTGGGGCGAGATCTGGGTGGCCTCGGTCACGATCAGGGCGGCGCCGGCACGCTGGGCGTAGTAGCGGGCATTCATTGCGTTGGGCACGTCACCCGGCTGGGTGCTGCGCGCACGCGTCATGGGCGCCATGACGACGCGGTGGGCAAGTGTGTGGCCGGCGACGACGGTCGGCGTGAAAAGTGGCGAGGCGGTTGTCGACATGCTTGCGGATCTCCGGGCTTTGGTGACGATGGTGGTTGTGCTGATGTGGCACATTGTGCAAAGCCCGGCGTACTTTGATAATTGGCCTACCATTTGAATCATCTTCAAATAGAACGGAAATATCGTGGAGAGTCTTGGCGACATCCGGCTTTTTGTTGAAGCGGCAAGCCTGGGCGGGCTGTCGGCCGCAGGACGCAAGCTGGGACTCTCTCCTGCGGCGGCGAGCGCGCGTCTTCTCAGGCTGGAAGCGAGCCTGAATACGCGGCTCTTTGAGCGCACGACGCGCCAGTTGCGGCTCACGGAGGAGGGACGCATGGTCCTGCTCCATTGCCAGCAGGCGCTTGGGGCCCTTGAAGATGCCCAAGCGGCGCTACAAGCTGGTCGGGGTGTCGTTAGCGGAAAGGTGCGGATCTCGGCGACCTCGGATTTCGGCCGTCACGTCCTCAAGGGCTGGCTTGATGAGTTCAATGTGCAATATCCGGCGGTGACTTTCGCCCTGGTGCTGTCCGACGCGTTGTCGAATCTGTTGCTCGACGACATTGACCTTGCCATCCGCTTTGGCGTGCCCCCGGATAGCTCGCTCATCGCGCGGCGCCTCGCGCCCAATCGGCGTGTGCTTTGTGCGTCGCCTGAATATGTGGCGGCGCACGGGACGCCTGGGCACCCACAGGATCTGGAGCGGTTCGATTGCATCGTCCTGGGGACGGCAGCCGGGCCTGCGAACGACTGGCGGTTCACGCGCTGCGGCAAGGTCGAAACCTATACCGTGCCCCTGGCAAATTCCCGAGAGACGAATGACGGTGCGCTCGCGCGCGAGTGGGCGGTGGCGGGTTACGGCATAGCGATGAAATCCGTATGGGATATCGGCGCTGATCTGCGCGCGGGAACATTAATGATGCTGATGCCGGAGTGGCATGCGCCGGATGTTCCGGTGCATGCCCTGTATCACCGCACCCGATACATGGCGCCGCGCGTGCGGGCGTTGCTCGACTTCCTGATTGAGCGCTTCTCCACGGTATCTCGTGACCTGGAGGTTTATCTCAACCCGGTCACTGGGGCAAGCTGAAAAAAGGTGGAGATCGATTCTGACCGCCTCGGCATAGCCAGCCCGTCTAGCACGACGGGCCGGCCCAAGGGCTGTCAGGATCCCGCCGCCTTCATCAACAGATAATCCACCAGCAGTTTTGCCGCCGGTGACAGGCTTGCCTCGTCACGGAAGCAAATCGCGAAGCGGCGCTGCGCCCAGCTATCCGTGAGCGGGATTACCCGCACGCCAAAGCTGGCGTAGATGGGGTCGACCACCTCGCGGGGCACGATGGTAAGACCGAGATTTGCGCGCACGCAGCGCAGGGATGCATCGAACGAGGAAACCACCACGCGGTACGACATCGGCTTGCCGATGATGGCCGCGGCGCGCGCGAGCATGGTGTGCACGGCCGTCTGCCCGGGCAGGCCGATGTGGTCGAATTCAAGCGTCTGCTCGAAGGTGCAATCCGCCAGCCTCGCGAGCGGATGCTCGGGATGCACGATGGCCGCCAAGGCATCGCCGCGATAAGGGCGGGTCTGGAATCCTTCCAGATCCGCGGCATCCCAGCAGATACCCAGCGGTGCGGATCCTTCTCGCAATGAGCGGACGAGGTCGCGGCTGAGGCTTTCCTCGACGGTGACGCGGATGTCCCGATGCTCGGGCACCTGCAGGAAGCTCGCGATATCGTCGGGCAGCGACTCGGCCATGCACGATACGGTGGCCAGCAAGCGGACTTGCCCCTTGATGCCGGTGCCGTAGTCGGCCATGTCGCGCTCCACGCGGTCTGCCGCAGCCAGCATGGCGCGCGCGTGCTCAAGCAGGATCTCACCAGCCGCGGTCGGGATCACGCCGCGCCGGCGCCGCTCGAACAGCGTGACTCCCACGGTGTCTTCCAGCTGCGCCAGCCGCTTGCTGATGGCCGAAGCCACGATGTGCTGCTGTTCGCCGGCACGCGCCATGTTGCGTGTCTCGCAAACCGCAACAAACAGGCGCAAGGAGGTGAGGTCTAGGTCACGCATCGATCGCCTTCAAGGTAGGGTTTCCAATTCGGAAATTTGGCGAGGTCATATTAGCGCTTTTTGCTAAATCCGGGAATCTCTGGGGTTGGGGCTGAAAAGGGGCGGCATGCCGTTATCCCGCGTTCGGCGAACCGCCTGCCGTCCACTGATCCAGGGCGATCGGCCAGACATTCCAATCCGGAATGCTGACGCTTCTTCATTACCGCTTCTGGCTGGGTCCGGAACAGCATAGAGTGCATAGGCCAGTCCGAAGCACGACCATCCGAGGGGACACAGACCAAATGACAACGCACACTGAATCGGCACCGCGCCAAGCCGTGATCCGCGAGGCCGGGCTGCGCGACGGGCTGCAAAGCATCGTCACCATCTTGCCGACTTCCGCCAAGCGGGAGTGGATCCAGGCGGCCTATGCGGCGGGCCAGCGCGAGATCGAAGTCGGCTCGTTCGTACCGGCGAAGCTGCTGCCGCAACTTGCCGATACCGCGGAACTCGTGGACTTTGCCAAGTCGCTGCCTGGACTGTTCGTCTCGGTCCTGGTGCCGAACCTGCGGGGCGCGGAAAACGCCATCGCCCGCGGCGCGGACCTGATGCTGGTGCCGCTTTCCGCCAGCCATGCCCATAGCCTGGCCAACCTGCGCAAGACGCCCGACGAAGTCGTGGCCGAGGTCGCCAGGATCCGCGCCGCCCGCGACGCGGCCGGCTCCAGGACGCTGATCGAAGGTGGCGTGGGCACGGCCTTCGGCTGCACGATCCAGGGGCGTGTGGATCCGCAAGAGGTGCTGCGCCTGATGCAGGCCCTGCTGGACGCCGGCGCGGATCGCGTCAGCCTGGCCGACACGGTGGGCTACGCCGACCCCGCCATGGTGCGCAGCCTGTTCGAGCGCGCCACGGCGATTGCCGGCGACCGCTTCTGGTGCGGCCATTTCCACGATACGCGCGGGCTCGGGCTGGCCAATGTCTATGCCGCCCTGGAGGCCGGGGTCACCCGCTTTGATGCTTGTCTTGCCGGGATCGGCGGTTGCCCGCACGCGCCCGGCGCCAGCGGCAATGTCGCCACCGAAGACCTGGCCTACCTGCTGGGCAGCATGGGCTTCGAGACCGGCATCGATTTTGACAAGCTGCTGGCGCTGCGCGAACGCGTGGCCGGCTGGCTGGCCAATGAAACCCTGCACGGCACGCTGTGGCGCGCCGGGCTGCCCAAGACATTTCCTGCATCGGTTGCCGATGCGGCTGCCGCCTGAGAGCAAACCATGAACACCGAACATTCCTCCTTGCCGCTCGCCGGCGTCCGCGTGGTTGAGTTCACCCACATGGTGATGGGCCCGACCTGCGGCATGATCCTCGCGGACCTGGGTGCCGAAGTCATCAAGGTCGAGCCGCCCGGCGGCGACAAGACCCGCAACCTGCCCGGCCTTGGCATTGGCTTCTTCCGCTCGTTCAACCGCAACAAGAAGAGCGTCGTTATCGATATCACCACCCCGCAAGGGCAGGCCACGGCAGCGGAGCTGGTCGGCCAGTGCGATGTGCTGCTCGAAAACTTCCGCCCGGGTTTGATGGAGAAATGCGGGCTGGACTACGCCACGCTGTCCGCCAGGTTCCCCAAGCTCATCTACGTCTCGCACAAGGGTTTCCTGCCCGGACCCTATGAAAACCGCCTGGCGCTCGACGAAGTCGTGCAGATGATGGGTGGTCTTTCCTACATGACCGGGCCCAAGGGCCGCCCGCTGCGCGCCGGCACCTCGGTCAACGACATCATGGGCGGCATGTTCGGCGCCATCGGCGTGATGGCTGCCTTGCGTGAGCGCGACCGTACCGGCAAGGGCCAGGAAGTGCAGAGCGCGCTGTTCGAGAATTGCGTGTTCCTGTCGTCCCAGCATATGCAGCAGTTCTCGATGACCGGCGAGCCGCCGCCGCCGATGCCGTCGCGCGTGTCCGCCTGGAGCGTCTATGACGTGTTCACGCTGGCCGAAGGCGAGCAACTGTTTATCGGCACCGTCAGCGACAAGCAGTTCAACACGCTGTGCGACGTGCTGCAGCGCCCCGACCTGGCGGCCGATCCGGAGCTCGCGACCAACGCCATGCGCGTTGCGGTACGTCCGGCACTGCTGGAGCGGCTCGGCGCGATTCTCAAGGACCACCGCGTGGAAGAACTCTCGCTGAAATTCGAAGCCGCGGGCATTCCCTATGCGCCCATCATGCGGCCGGAACAACTGCTGGAGGATCCGCACCTGAAGGCAAGCGGCGGCCTGGTGCCGATGCAGACCGAGGACGGCGGCACCACCGACGTTGTGCTGCTGCCGCTGCTCATGGGCGGACGCAGGCCAGGCGTGCGCATGCCGCTGCCGGGCATTGGCGAGCACAACGATGAAATCCTGTCCGGCCTGCACACGCGGATCGCGGACTGAATCTACCCGCTTTGCCGCGGGGCTCTGGATGGCCACGCGGAAGATAACGATAAACACACGGAGACAGACATGGCATTCCCCATTTCGCGCCGGGCCGTACTTGGCACGGCCGTTTCGGCTATCGCACTCACGCTCGCCTTGACGGCCAGCACCGCAATGGCGCAAGGCTCGGGCCGGCCGGTACGCCTGATCCTGCCGATCAGCGCCGGCTCGGGCGTGGACGCTATCGCCCGCGCTGCCGGACCGTCGCTCGGCAAGAGCCTGGGGCAGCCGGTGGTGATCGAGAATCTGCCCGGCGCCGGCGGCATTACCGGCGCGGCGGCGGTGGCCAAGGCGCCGGCCGACGGCACCACGCTGGGCCTGTTCTCCAACAACCATGTCATCAATCCGAGCGTGTACAAGAAGATGCCGTTCGACGCGATCAGGGACTTCACGCCCATCAGCGTGATCGGCTTCACGCCGCTGGTCCTTGTGGTCAACCCCAAGGTGCCCGCGAAGAACGTGCAAGAACTCGTTGCCTTGCTCAAGGCCAAGCCAGATGGGTTCAACTATGCCTCGTCGGGTAACGGCACCATTCTCCAGCTCGCCGCGGAAATGTTCCTCGACGAGGCGCACGTCAAGGCGCGCCATGTCCCCTACAAGGGCACCGGACCGATGGTGACCGACCTGATCGCGGGCCAGGTGGAGATCGGTGTCGTGGCGTTGAACGCCGTAGCGCCGCATCTGAAGAGCGGCAGCCTGCGTGCGATCGGCCTGTGCGGCGCGACGCGCTCGCCCGCCGCGCCCGAGATACCCACCATCGCCGAACAAGGCCTGCCCAACTACACGGTCGAGGGCTGGTTTGCCGTGGTGGGCCCGGCAGGGCTGCCGCCGGCCGAGGTAAAGCGCCTCAACACGGCGTTCGCCAAGGCATTCACCAGCCCGGACGTGATGGAAGCCATGAAGAAGCAGGGCACTACGATCAATCCCGGCACGCCGGAGGCAGCTGCCAGGTTCTTCCAGAGCGAAGCGGCGCGCTATGCGGCCCTGGTCAAGAAGGCCAATGTGACCCTCGAGTAAGGTTGGGGTGTTGTGTCGCGGCGGGGGAGCCCGCGGCGGCGCCCTCATCGGCCCGATCGCGCCGAGGCCGGCGGAGTATCCTCGCCGGCTCGGCTTGCTGACAAAGGCTTGCTGGCAAAGCCGGATCTGCGTTGTCGTGCTCCGCTCTCGCGCGCGCTGCAACCGCCCAGCACCGGATCAAAGCATCCGATCCCGAAACTTCAGCCGGACTCCCGGCTTTACCTGGTAATACTGCGGCGGCGGTCCGCTGCGGACCACTTCGCGGGCCCGCGCGGCTGCCTTTGGTGCCAGCTCCAGGAACTCCAGCGCCTCGATCTTTCGCCGGAATGCCTTGCGCTCCAGTTCCCGCCCGAGCACCAGTTCGTACATGCGCTGGAGCTCCGGCAGGGTGAAGACCTCCGGGAGCAGGTGGGTCGGCAGCGTCGAGTAGGTGGATTTGTTTTCCAGCCGCTCGATGGCCTTGTCGATCATCGCGTTGTGGTCGAAGGGCAGCCGCGGGGCATTGCGCGCGGGATGCAGCGAGCAGTTCGCGTCGATCCCGGGCGCGAGCACGTCTAGCGGCACCACGGCGCAGTAGACCACGCTGATCGACCAGCGGCGCGGGTCGCGGAATTTGCCGGAGAAGGTGTAGAGCTGCTCCAGGTAGGGCGTCTCGATGCCGGTCTTCTCCCGCAGCATGCGCAGGGCGCTGGCTTCGGTGTCCAGGTCCTGGTCGACCCGGATGCGGCCGCCGGGCAGGGCCAGCACGTTCGGGTGCGGCGCTTCGCTGCGGTTGTGCAGCATCACCTGAAGCTCGCTGTCGCTTGCCGTGAGGAGGACTACGTCAACGAAGGTGTAGATCTCTGACATCGATTTGGGTTGGTGTTTTGTGGCGTGATGCCACCATTATGGCAGCTGAAAATAACCGGGGCAAATGCTTGAATATTGTCTGTTCAGTGTCATCGACAAATTAATTGTGGCTCAAAGCCACAATCTATGCCATGATTCAGCCATCGCATGCCCCGAAAAGCATGCCCCAAATGCGCCTGGAGATGGAAATGGCAACCCAACGACGAGACCAGCTTCTGATCATCGACCCGCAGAACGACTTCTGCGACATCCCCGGCGCCGCGCTGCCGGTCGCAGGCGCCAACGCGGATATGGTCCGGCTCGCGGCGCTGGTCGCCGGGCACGGCGACAGGGTCGCGGGCATCACCGTCACCCTGGACTCCCACCATACCTATGACATCGCCCACGCCAGCTATTGGCGCGATGCGGCGGGCAACAAGCCGTCGCCGTTCACGGCGATCACATCGGCGGACGTGGCCAGCGGCGCTTACCGGCCGGCCGACCCGGCGCAGGCGGAAGCGGTGGCACAGTACCTGGGCCGCAGTGGGCTTTTCCTCTGGCCCGATCACTGCATCGTCGGCTCGTGGGGGCATGGCGTGCACGATGCCCTGGCCGCAGCGTTGTCCGGTTGGGAGGCGGCTCGCCTTGCCAATGTGGATTACCTGTTCAAGGGCCTGAACCCGCGCACCGAGCATTTCTCGGCCTTCGAGGCTGACGTGCCGGTCGATGCCGACCCGGATACCCAGTTCAACCCGGCCCGTGTCCGCAGCCTTGCCGCGGCGGATCGCGTGCTCGTGGCGGGCGAGGCGCTGTCGCATTGCGTGGCCAGTTCGGTGCGCAGCCTGCTGCGGCACCTCGGGCGCGAGTTCGCGCAGCGCATGGTGCTGCTGGGCGACGCCATGAGCCCGGTGCCCGGATTCGAAGCCCAGGGCCAGGCGTTTATCGACGAGTTCGTTGGCGCCGGCGGCAAGATCGCCACCACCCAGAACCTGTTTGCCTAAGCGTTGCAACCTCAGGAAGCCGATCATGTCTCAAGCCTTCGCCCCTGTGATCCAGTCCCTGCTGGACACCGACCTGTACAAGTTCACGATGCAGCAGGCGATCCTGCACGGCAACCCGCAAGCCATCGCCGAGTACGCCTTCAAGTGCCGCAACACGCCGGCCACGCCGCTCGTCAAGCTGAAAGCCGAGATCGAAGCGCAGCTCGATCACCTGTGCACGCTGCGTTTCACGGACGGCGAGCTGGCCTACCTGGGCGGGCTGCGCTTCATGAAAGCGGACTACATCGACTTCCTGCGCCTGTTCCAGCTGCAGCGCCGTTTCATCACGGTGGCGCCGTCGGCCAGCAACCCGGACGAGCTCGAGATCCGCATCAAGGGCCCGATGCTGCATGTCATGCCCTTCGAGATCTACGTGCTGGCGATCGTCAACGAGGTGTACTTCCGCAACGTGCCGCAAGCCGAAGCGCGCGCGACGGGCCGGGAGCGGCTCGCCGGCAAGATCGCGCGCCTGGACCAGCTCGTGCCCCAGGCGACCCGGCGTGCCCCCTTCATCTTCTTCGAGTTCGGCACGCGCCGCCGCTTCTCGCGTGAGTGGCAGGAGGAAGTGGTGGCAACGCTGGCCGAGCAGGGCAGCCGGCACATGCGCGGCACCAGCAACGTGTACCTCGCCAGGAAGTACGGCCTGACCCCGATCGGCACGATGGCGCACGAGTACCTGCAGGCCTATCAGGCGTTTGACTCGCGCCTGGCCAACTCGATCAGGGCGGCGCTCGAGTCCTGGGTGGCGGAATACCGCGGCGACCTCGGCATCGCCCTGACCGACGTGGTGGGCACCGACGCGTTCCTGCGCAACTTCGACCTGTACTTCTGCAAGCTGTTCGACGGCGTGCGGCACGACTCCGGTGACCCGATGGCGTGGGGGGAGAAGATCCTCGCCCACTACGAGAAAATGCGGATCGATGCGACCACCAAGCAGCTCGTCTTCAGCGACAGCCTGGACCTGGAGCGCGCGTTCGGCATCTATGAACGGTTCGCCGATCGCACCAATCCCGCCTTCGGCATCGGCACGAACCTCACCAACGACTGCGGCGTGGAGCCCCTGAACATCGTGATCAAGCTGGTGCGCTGCAACGACCAGCCGGTGGCGAAGGTCAGCGACACCCCGGGCAAGGGGATGTGCGAAGACCAGAACTACCTGAACTACCTGTATGACGTTTTCCGGATCGCACGCCAGTAAGTCACGCCAATAAGTCACGCCAATCAGTGACGCCAGTAAGGAGCTGCCATGCCTGCACCTAACGCGGCTAGCCTGCGCATTGCCTGCGCTCAACTGAACTACACCCTGTGCGACTTCGACGGCAATGCCCGCAGGATCGTCGAGGCCATCGGGCGGGCGCGGCAGGGCGGCGCCGATATGGTCGTGTTCTCCGAGCTAGCGCTGTCGGGGTACAACCCGCAGGACATGCTGGAGGAGCCCGGCTTTCTCGACCGGCAGGCCAGCGCCATCGCGGCGGTGATCGCGGCCACCGCCGGCACCGATATCGTGGTGCTGGTGGGCGCGGTGGTCGCGAATCCCGGCATCGGCAAGCGGTTTCACAACGCCGTGCTGGCCATGCGCGACGGGCGCATCGAAGGCGTCTACGCCAAGCGGCTGCTGCCGAACTACGGCATCTTCCAGGAGCGCCGCTGGTTCGAGCCGGGCCCCGATGCGCATCTGGTTGTCGAGGTGAAGGGCATCAGGGTAGGCGTGCTGATCTGCGAGGACGCCTGGAACGTGGATGGCCGCACCTACGACGTCGACCCGGTCGACAACGTGGCAAAGGCCGGCGCCGAGCTGATCGTCACGATCAATGCCAGTCCATCCAACGTCGGCAAGGCCGCCCAGCGCGAGGCGCTGTATGCCGGCCTGGCCCGCCGCTGGGAGCTGCCATTCCTCTACGTCAACCAGGTTGGCGGCAACGACGAGATCGTCTTCGACGGCGCCAGCTTCGCCGTGCAGGCCGACGGCGCCGTTGCGTTCCGGGCACCGATGTTCGAGGAGGCCATCGGTGTCGTCGCGTACGAGGCCGGCCGCTTCACTGCCGCCGGGCAGGCCGCCCAGCCGGCGCCCACGCAATCGGTGGCTGACGATTGCGCGCTCATGTACCGGCAGGCCACCCTTGCGCTGCGCGATTATGCCGGCAAGGCCGGCTTCAGCAAGGTAGTGGTCGGCAGCTCGGGCGGCATCGACAGCGCGCTGACCCTCGCGCTGGCCGTGGATGCGCTGGGCGCCGCCAACGTGAGCGCGGTCACCATGCCGTCCCGGTTCTCCAGCGCCGGCAGCGTGGACGACTCGGTGACGCTGTGCCGCAACCTTGGCGTCGCGCTGCACACGCATCCGATCGGTGGCCTCTACGCGCAGTACGTCGATGGTTTCCAGCACGCATTCGACGCCGAGCCGTCTCGCCTGGCGCGCGAGAACGTACAGGCCCGCATCCGCGGCGCCATCCTGATGGAGTACAGCAACCACTTTGGCGCGCTGCTGCTCACCACCGGCAACAAGTCCGAAGCCTCCTGCGGCTTCTTCACGATCTATGGCGACGCGTGCGGCGGCCTTAACCTCATCGGCGATATCTACAAGACGGAAGTCTTTGCCCTGGCCCGGTACTACAACCAGCGCCATGGCCGCGAGATCATACCGGCCGTGATCAACGAAAAGGCACCCTCGGCAGAACTGTCCGAAGGGCAAAAGGACACGGACTCGCTGCCGCCGTACGAGGTACTGGACGAGATCCTCAAGTTCGCGATCGAGGGCGAGCGCCTGCGCCCGGCCGAATACGAGCGCGCCAGGCTGGCCGTGCAAGCGCTGGCGGCCAGCGAGAACACGCACTGGATAGCCGACGTGCACCGGCTGATCGCCCGCTCCGAGTTCAAGCGCCGGCAGGCCGCGCCGATTGTGCGGATGCGGCCAAGGGCTTTCGGCGCCGGGCGGCTGATGCCGATTGCGGCGAAGTATGGATAGGGGGCAGCAGCGGCCTGGTCAGGATGGACGCCAGGCCCTCGTCGATTCCGCCCCACGCCGGCCGCTGCGCTAAAATCCGTCCACGCGCCCTGTACGCGCCGACACTTCAACTTTGAAAATGCCCCGCGGGCAGCGGCGGCACACTGGGAGACAATTCGCCGATGCGCCGCGACAGCGGCGCCGCAAGCCCGGCACGAGCGGGTGAAACCCTATGCAGATCGCTAGCCAGGACCTCCGGCCGGAGGCCCTCCTGCTTCCACATTGCTCAGCTTCCGGCCAATGTACCGGCTGGTACCGGGTCCGCGCTTACGTTTGAATTGCTTAAGCCGAGTCTGTTCAAGATGCTTAGATTTGCCTTGCCAACCATGTCGGTCGACCGGCGGTTCGGGATCGTTGCCAGCACGCTTGGCCTTCTGTTCGTGGCACTGACAAGCGGGCTCCTGGTTCACCAGTGGGGCACATATGCCAGGGCAGACCACGCGCTGTCGCATTTCCAGGTTTTCCGGGCCACATTGCTTGCCATGGAGAAGGTGTCCGCGGAGCGCGGTCCCACCAACAGCGCGCTAGGCGAAGATGTCCCGATACCGGCGCAAAGGGCGGCGGCACTGCGGGCTGCGCGCGCCGAAAGCGACGCGCGTATCGCGCATCTGCTGGGGCTGCTCGAGTCGAGCCATTGTGACGAGTGCTCGATGGAGTGGGCAGCGGCGCAGCGTGCGCACGCCGAACTGGCCGCTGCTCGCGCGAACATCGACCAGGTTATCCGTGTGCCGCTCGCGCAGCGCACCGATCAGGTGCTCGAGCAGGCCGTGGTCCGCATGGTTGAGGTCATCCCGCAGTTCGCGCCTATCACCAACGCGAGTACCAAGGGCGTGCTGGATGGCGATGCCAATGCGCTGAATTGCCTGATGGCGGCCCGTCTGGCGGCTGTGCTCAGGGAGCAGGCCGGGCTGCTTGGCTCGCGCTTTACCGCGGCATTGGCGTCGCGCCGGAATCTGACCGAAGCAGAGCAATTTGCCATCGAACGCACTCGCGGCGGGATCGACCAGCTGGGCGCGTTATTGAGGACCCGCGTGATGGAGGATACGGCGCTGGCTCACGGGGCCTTTGTCCGGATGAAGAGGCAGTACTTTGGCGACGGCCTGGCGTATGTGAATCGCGTTCGCGCGCTGGCCAGCCTCCCCGGAGGAGCGGTCGCCTCAACTGGCGAGTTTGCCGCGCAGTATGTGCCGCTCATGCGCTCGATCGTCGAGTTCCGCGACGAGGCGCTGACGCTGGCCGAGGAGGAGGTGCGCTCGCACCGGCACGCGATGCTGGCCCGGCTGGTGGGCGCCGCCGGCATCTTGTCGGCCTTGATGTGCGCGCTGGGCCTGGGCGTGTGGCTGTTTCGCCGGCAGGTCATCCAGCCGTTCGCCGAGGCCGCGCGTGTCATCCGGGCAATCGCCGCGGGTGGCCCGTCCGCGGACTTGCCGTCGAACGCGTATCGGGGCGAGATACAGGAGCTCTTCGACGCCGTCCAGGTCTTGAAGACGAACGATCTCGAAAGGACGCGGCTCGAACAGGAGCGCCAGCGCCTGATTGCGGAACTCAGGATGATGGCGGAGACCGATTCGCTGACGCGGCTCCTCAACCGCCGCGCGTTTGAAAGCCGCGCGCAGGCCGCCTGTCTGTATCAAGACGCGCGGGCACCCTACCTTGCGCTGGTCATGATCGACATTGACCATTTCAAACGCATCAACGACACCTACGGTCACGCGGCTGGCGACCGCGCGCTCGAACACATGGCCGACCTGTGCCGCGACACATGGCGCAAAGACGATATCGTCGCGCGCATCGGCGGCGAGGAGTTCGCCGTGCTGGCCGGCGTGCGGGAGCGGGCGCAAGCGCTCGAGCTGGTGCAACGCCTGCGCATCCGGCTGGCGCAAGCCAGTGTGCCGATCGAGCGGGCGGAGGGCTTCACGATGAGCGCAAGTTTTGGCATCGCCTACGCCGCCCGCGCGGATTCGACCAGCATCCGGTCCCTGCTCAAGCGAGCGGACCGCTTGCTCTACCAGGCCAAGCTGGCCGGGCGCGATCGCATCGAGGTGGAAGCGGATGACTGTTCCCAGCCATGACGGGCGAGAGGGCTTTGCCTGGCCGAAAATAAAGGGGAGCGGGCAACCGCGCGGGCGTCCTGCCGACCGAAGCCCATCGGTTCAATCGGGGACGGGCAGCATCGATCGCCGGGGGCAAACGGCCGGTCTCAACCGATCGCCATCCAGGCTATTCGCCAACGACGATCGAGTTCCTAACCCGGTCCAGCAGCGGCAGCCACACGCCGCGCGCCGTGTCGCGGCACGAGAGGATGAGCAGCAGTTCCTGGTCCGGCGTATAGATGTCGAAATGCTGCACGTAGATCGTGCCTTGCGCACCCGTGCGCACGTAGCTGATCGCAATCGCGGGCCAGCCACCGATCTTGTCGAGGCGCGGCTCGTCGATGGAGATTATCTCCCTGCCCGATGTCTTCAAGGAGTCGCGCATCCTGCGCTCGAAGCTCGCGCCATAGGCCTGCAGCAGCGACCTGTCGAAGCGGCGGACCTGCTCGGGCGTGACCGGCGCTTGCGCAATCGAGTTGACGATCACGGCCGCGTGCGGATTCTGCACATTGGATACGGCATGAAGGAGGTTGACGGTTTGGCCCGCCGGCGCCGGGACGATGGAGACGCCTCCCACGGCGTCCGCGATGGTGCCGTGGGCCCGGCCCTGGGCGCCGGACAGGATGGTCCAGTCCTTGGGAACCTGAATGGCAACCTGCCTGGCGAGCCCGATCTGCACGAAGGGCGTTTGCGCGCCCCCGCCGGCCTGGGCAAAACACGGCGCGACATTCAGGGCCAAGCCCAGCGCGCAGCCAGCCGCCGCCAGTACAAGCCTGCAGCATTGCGCACGCATGCTCCCTCCGTCGTGATCCCGGACAGGAACAATATAGACCTGAAGAGGCGATCCGGCACGGCTCCTAGCGTTGCACGAGCGCCAGCCTGACGCGTTCCACGTTGCGGTTGCAGTTCGTCCTGGTCTTCAGGGAGGCGATCTGCTTGCGCACCGTCTCGGATACCCCGGCGATCCGCCGCTCGGCATCTTAGCCCGCCACCACATTGCGCGGCGACCCTGCCGCGAACGCCGCGATATTGTCGATCAACTGGTCCGCCAGTGCCTGGATGGCCTCCCGGCTGGCCCAGGCCACGTGCGGCGTCAGCAGGAAGGCGGGATGGTCGCGCAGCGCATGGAACGGGTGGCCGGGGCCGGGCGGCTCCTGGGTGGCCACGTCGAAGCCGGCCCCGGAAACCTGTCCTTGCCGCAGCGCCTCGACCAGCGCGGCCTCGTCGACCAGTCCGCCGCGCGCGGTGTTGATCAGTAGCGGGCGCCGCGCCATCTGCGCGAACTCCTCGCGGCCGATCAGGCCCACGTTGGCGGGGGTCAGCGGGCAGTGCAGCGTGATGATGTCGCTCAGGCGCAGCATGTCGGCGAAGGGCGTGTGTTGCGCGTCGGCTTCGTGCTGGCCCTTGCGGGCGGCGTACAGCACCTTGAGCCCCAGCAGCCGCGCGATCTCGCCCACCGCGCGCCCGAGGGTGCCGCCGCCGACGATGCCGATAGTCGAGCCGGCCAGGTCGTGGATCGGGTAGTCGTGCAAGCAGAACTGCCCCGAGGCCTGCCAGCGGCCCGCGCGCACCGCGTCGCAGTAGGCATGCAGGCTGCGGCGCAGCGCGAAGATCAGCGCAAAGGTGTGCTCGGGCACCGTATGCACGGCGTAGTTGCGCACGTTCGAGACGCAGATGCCCTGGGCGGCGCAGGCGCGCAGGTCGACGTGGTCGGTCCCGGTGGCCGCGATCGCCACCAGGCGCAGGCCGGCGGCCTGGCGCAGCACCTCGGCCGGCAGCTTGACCTTGTTGGTGATGACGATCTGCGCGTTGGCGATACGTCCGGCCACTTCATGCGGCGCGGTGGCGTCAAAGACCGTCAGTCGATGCGCAAACGGCAACGCGCGCAGCACGGTCTCGGGGGCCAGCGTGCCGCGGTCCAGGAAGACGACTTCCGGCGTGGTCTGGGTGGGATTCATGATGTTTGCCTGTCTCGGATCTCTGCGCCTGGGTGGTGAGTGCGCCACGCCGATGGTGCCGGTGCGCAGCGCGCTAAGCGGCCATGGTGGCGTCGGGCGGCCAAATTGACAATGTCGTTCTTGTCCACTAGCCTTTCCCGATTCTCAAACCTCGGGGCGTGGCTGGACGACCCAGGCCATCCCGCCGCCATCGATGCCGCCGCCTTCCGGACGCTCCGCGTGATCAATCCCGCCCATCTCGACCTGCAGTCCCTGCGCCTGTTCCTGATGGTGGCGCAGAGCGGCAGCTTTACCAAGGCCGCCGAGCGCACCCACATGACGCTGTCGGCGCTCAGCCGCCGCGTCGCCGACCTGGAAAAGACCACCGATTGCGCCTTGTTCGTGCGGCTGCCGCGCGGGCTGGAACTCACCCCGGCCGGCCACGGGCTGGTTGGCCATGCCCGGGCCGTGCTCGACACGGTGAATCGCCTGGCGGGCGAGATGAGCGATTTCGCCATCGGCGTGCGGGGGCATGTGCGCGTGTGGGCCAATACCTCGGCCATCATCCAGTTCATGCCGCAGGACCTGGGCGTGTTCCTGCACGCGCAGCCGCTGATCCGCGTCAGCCTGGAGGAGCGCATGAGCGACGAGGTGATCGCGGCGGTGGCGGGCGCGCAGGCGGATATCGGCGTGTTTGCCGACAACGTCGCGGCCGGCGCGCTGGAAAAATTCGAGTACCGCCGCGACCGCCTGGTGGTGCTGGTGCCGCCGGAGCATCCGCTGGCGGTGCGCGCCGAGGTGGCCTTCGCCGACGCGCTCGAATACGACTTCGTCGGCCTCAACCAGGGCAGCTCGCTGCTGCAGCGGCTGGCCGACGCATCGGCCGCGCTGGAGCGGGTGCTCAAGCTGCGCGTGCAGGTCAGCAGTTTCGATGCGATCTGCCGCATGATCGAGGCGGGCCTTGGCATCGGGGTCTTGCCGGAGGGCGCCGTGCGCGCCGAGATCCTTGGCGCCGGGTTGCGCGCCATCCGCCTGGCCGATCCGTGGGCCTCGCGCACGCTGTGGCTTGGCGTGAAGTCGGCCGCGGCGCTGCAACCCGAGGCGCGCAAGCTGTTCGATCACTTGTTGGCGCCGCGCTGAAGGTGCGGCCGAAGGTGCGGCTGAGGTGGCCGCCACAGCTTTGCGATTTCGGAAAGGGTGCTGGAGCAATCCGACATGTTCGTGCGCCTGCGCAACTGCCATGATGGCTTTCGGCTAAATCGCAGAGAGAGCAAGCGCGACATGATTGACCACCTCGACCACCTGGTGCTGACCAGCACGGATGCCGGCGCCACCATCGATTTCTATACGCGCGTGCTCGGCATGCAGCTGGAAGCCTTCGGCGAGAACCGCGTGGCGTTTCGCTTCGGCAACCAGAAGATCAACCTGCACGTGCGGGGCAGGGAGTTCGAGCCCAAGGCGCACCTGCCGGTGCCCGGCGCGCTGGACCTGTGCTTTATCGCATCGATCCCGCTCGATGCCGTGATCGAGCGGCTGCGCGCATCCGACTGGCCCATCGTTGCCGGGCCGGTCGCGCGGACCGGCGCCACGCAGAAGATCCGCTCCGTCTACGTGCGCGATCCGGACCTGAACCTGATCGAGATCTCCGAGCTGGCCGCGCCGTGACCAGCGAGATGGCGTTGAAGACCGTGCCTGCGCGCGGGCTGCGCGTGCTGCTGGCGCCCGACTCGTTCAAAGGCAGCCTGGATGCGCCGGCGGCGGCCCGGCATATGGCCGAGGGCATCCGCAATGCGCTGCCGGATGCCCGGGTGACGCAGGTACCCATTGCCGATGGCGGCGAAGGCACGGCTGCCGTGGTGGCCGCGGCATGCGGCGGGCGCTGGCACGCGGTGGACGTGACGGATGCCAACGGCCAGCTTGTGCGCATGCCGTTTGCCGCATGCGAGAGCGCGGCGCTTGGCGCCTTCGCGATCTTCGATGTGGCGGCGGTGGCCGGCCTGCCCGACGCGGTGGCCGCGCCCGGCGCGCGTACCACGCGCGGGGTAGGGCAGGCCATACGCGGGATTGCCGCGCAGGGCTTCGCCACCATCGTGGTTGGCCTGGGCGGCTCGTCCACCAACGATGCCGGCGCCGGCCTGCTGGCGGAGCTGGCGCTCGATTTCCTCGATGCGGCGGGCGGGCGCATCGACCCGGTGCTCGACAATCTTGCTTCGATCCGCAGCCTGCGCCCACGCGCTGATGCGGGCCAGTGGCAAGCGCCGCACCTGGTGGCGCTCACCGATGTCACCAGCCCTTTGTGCGGGCGGCTTGGCGCCAGCATGATCTTTGGCGCGCAAAAGGGCGTGACGGATCTCGCGCAAGCGGACGAGGTGCTGGGGGAGTTCGCGGCGCGCTGCGAGCTGGCGCTCGGTCGCCATGCAGCGCAAGCGCAGGGCGCGGGCGCCGCGGGCGGGCTGGGCTTTGCCCTGCGGTTGCTTGGCGCGCAATTGCTGCCGGGCGGCAGCTTTATCCTCGACGCCGCCGGGTTGGCGACGGTGGCCGGGTACGACTGGATCCTGACCGGCGAAGGCCGCTCGGATCGCCAGACCTTGCTTGGCAAGGGCCCGGCGCTGATCGCGGCGCTGGGCCGCCGGCACGGCGTGCCGGTGACCTTGCTATCGGGGGAGATTGCCGATGGCGCGCTGCTGCGCGAGGCGTTCGACGGCTGCTTCTCGGTGCAGGCCGGCCCTGCGTCGCTGGCCTGGTCGATCGCGCAGGGCGGGGCACTGCTGGAAGCGGCCGCCGCGCAGCTGGCACGGCTCTATGCGGCCGCGCGCCGTTCCGACTAGATGGACGACCCGTCGGATGCCGAGGCCGGCGCCGCAGCCGCAGCGGCACGCGGTGCCACCGGTGCGGCGCGGCGTGGCGACGATGCCGCGGGCCTGCTCACGGCCCGCACGGCACGGGGCGCCGCCGCACTCGCCGCACTCGCCGCGCTTGCCATGCCCTGGTTGCCCAGCCTGAACACGGCCACCGTGTCCTTCAGCTTGGCGGCTTGTTCTTCCAGTGATTGCGCTGCCGCGGCCGCTTCTTCGACCAGCGACGCGTTCTGCTGCGTCACTTCATCCATCTGGCTCACCGCGTGCGCGGCTGTCTTGCGGTTGAATGACATCATGGCGCGATTGTTCTCGCATCACGTCCCGCGTGCGTTGGGCGCATTGGGTGCTTCGGCCGCAACCGCCACCATCTCGCGCACCATCGCGCGAAAGCGGACCACGGCCGCCGGCAGCATGCCGTGGCGCAGCGCCAGGTGCAGGGGCGCGGTCAGCGGCGGGCTCTCGCCCAGCGGGCGATAGACGATGTCCTCGCCACCCAGGCGGTGCATGGACGCGGGCACCACGGACACGCCAAGGCCCGCCGCCACCAGGCTGAGCGTGGCCGGCAGGCGCGGCGCTTCCTGCGCCACCAGCGGGCTGAAGCCTGCGGCGCGGCAGGCCGTCAGGATCGCGTCATACAGGCCGGGCCCGGCGGGGCGGCGGTAGAGGATGAAGGGCTCGCGCGCCAGCGCGGCCAGCGGCAGTGCGCCAGCCTGCGCCGCCAGCGGATGCCCTGCCGGCAGCGCCGCCAGCATCGGCTCCTCCAGCACGGCATCGAGCACCAGCCCGGCGGTGCTGCCCACCGGCGAGCGTACGAAGGCGGCGTCCAGCCGCTCGTGCAGGATCGCGTCCACCAGCTCGCTGGTGCCGGCTTCCTCCAGCGTCACCGCAACGCCCGGCACGCTCTCGCGAAACCGGCGCAGCACGGCGGGCACAAAGGGGTGCAGGGCGGCGGAGCTGGTAAAGCCCACCGCCAGCCGCCCTTGCTCCCCGGCCGCGGCGCGGCGCACCACGTCGGCCACGCCTTCGGCACGGGCCAGCACGGCGCGGGCCTCTTCCAGCAACGCCAGGCCGGCCTCTGTCGGGCGCACGCCGCGCGGCAGGCGGCGCATCAGCAAAACGCCCAGTTCCTCTTCCAGCCCGCGCAGCAGGCGCGTGAGCGGCGGCTGCTGCATGCCGAGGCGCTCGGCGGCGCGGGTGACGTGGCCTTCTTCGGCCAGCACGACGAAGGCGCGCAGCCGGCGTAGCTCTATCATTGCCATACTCTAAGGGTATTGAGATCGTGTTCAATATGCATTGGAAATCATAGCAGTTCGGCTCTATCCTGACGGCATGTTTCGGGCATCAACGGAGCACGGCCATGGACCAGGGAAAGGGAACGGGAGCGGGAATGGATCAGGATCAAGGCAGGGACGCCAACCTTCCCGCCCCCTCGTACTCCGGCAATTTGCTGGAATTCCTGGCGTGGCTGGACGCCACGCCGCGCACCTTCGCCGACACCATGGAGGCATGGCGCACGTCCTGCCCACGGCTGTCCGCGTGGGAGGACGCGACGACGGCCGGCCTGGTGGGGATGACGTCCCGGCCTGGCGTGCCGCGCGCGCAGGCCATCGTCGCGTTGACCCTCAAGGGCAGGGCCGCGCTGCAACAGGCCAGGCAGCCCGCGATGCCGAAGAATCCGAACAAGCCAGATCTTCCGAAGCACTAGGACCGAACCCGCAAAGGAGCAGCAATGACTTGGTCAGCCAAGCAATACGTGAAATTCGAGAACGAGCGTACCCGCCCGGTACGCGACCTGCTGGCCGCGGTGCCGGGGCGCGAGCCGCGCATTGCGGTGGACATCGGCTGCGGCCCGGGCAACTCGACCGAGGTGCTGGCCGCCTGCTTTCCCGGCGCGAGCGTGACCGGGCTGGACAGCTCGGCCGACATGGTCGAAGCCGCGCGCAAGCGGCTGCCGGCATTGAAGTTCGAGGTGAGCAGCATCGAAACCTGGTACGACCCGGGCCCCTACGATGTGATCCTCGCCAATGCCGTGCTGCAATGGCTGCCCGACCACGGCCGCCTGCTGCCCGCGCTGGCCGCCAAGCTGGCGCCCGGCGGCAGCCTTGCCATCCAGGTGCCCGACACGCTGGACACGCCCGCGCACCGCCTGATGCGCGAGGTCGCCGCCGATGGCCCGTGGGCCGGCAAGCTGGCCGCGGCCTCGCAGGCGCGTACCGGGTTGCAGGGCGCTGGCTGGTATTACGAACTGCTACGCGCGCATTGCAGTACGGTCGATGTCTGGCACACCACCTACCACCACGCGCTGGCCGGCGGCCCCGCCGCCATTGTCGAGTGGTTCAAGGGCACCGGCCTGCGCCCCTTCCTCGACCCGCTGGACGAAGCCGAGCGCGCGGCGTACCTGGAGCGCTATACGGCGGCAGTGGCGCGCGCCTATCCGCCGATGGCGGACGGCAGCGTGCTGCTGCCGTTCCCGAGGTTCTTTATCGTGGCGACGCGCTGAACGCCAGGGCGGCCTTGTTTCAGGCGCTGGCTGTGAGCGCGCTGACGTCCATCACGTACATCTGCCGTTCGCCATCGTGGATCGAGTCGATGCAGGCGTGGCGGCCGTCGCGGCTCCAGCGCGGATGCAGGTCGCAGCGGTTCTCCTTCTTCAGGCCGGGGTCCGTGTAGAAGCTGCCCAGGTCATGGCGCAAGCCGGACGCCGTGTCGTAGAGAAAGAGGATCCGCTCGTTGGTGGCGGCATCGGGATAGGTGTCGCTCAGCAGCCAGTTGCGCGCCACCGGCGAGAATGTCATGTGGCCGTTTTCCGTCAGCACGCCGTCGCCTATGACCTGCACCTCGCCGTCCTCGCTGTCGTGATAGAGGTGGTAGTGGATGCTGCCGGCATGCGGCCCCCACACGATGATGTGCTCATCGTCCTGCCACAGCGGATGCGAGATCTGGTACTCGGACTTCTCATAGTCAAACGTGCCGACCGCGCCGGGATCGAAATCCGCCGCCAGTTGCGGCAGCGGATGGTCGGAGCACTCCAGCAGGCGCAGGTCGGAGCCATCGGGATTGGCCGTGATGAGCCGGTGCAGGAAGCATGTCTCGTCCTTCACTCGCTCGGTCCAACGGTGCAGCAGCAGCACGCGCGACGAGCGCGGGTTGATCTCGATATGGCTGACCCAGTGGATGGCCTTGTCCATCGAGGCCTTCGGGTGGAAGTTGCGCAGGTCCTGGTAGCTCAGGACCAGGCGCGTCTGGCCGGTGCGCAGGTCCATGTAGTGGATGCCGTCGTCGGCCGGCGCGTTGGGCAACGCGGGTTGCGGCGTCGCGTTGCTGTAGCCGATGGTCTGGTGCGTGATGTACAGGCGGCGGTAGTTCACGCACAGGCCGTACTCGCTGTTCGGCGCGACCACATACACGGGCATGGGCAGGGGCCTGTCCTCCCCCGTGTCCACGTTATGCACCGTCGCGCCCAGATGCGGGAAGAAGGCCGATGCGTCGTCCGTCCTGCGGTTGTAGATGAGCTGCCTGCCGGGCGCGCCGTCGAGCCACTGCAGCTGTGCGCCCATCTGCCAGTTCCAGGCGGTGGTCTGGCCTACGCGGTGAAAGCGGTCGCCATCCTGCAGGTCGAAGAAGCCGATTTCGGCTACCAGGTCCGGCACCAGTTCGGCGTCGGCCATCGGCACGCGCTGCGCCAGCACGTAGCGCTGGCTGCGGTCCCAGGTGCTCTTGTTGTAGTAGCCAAAGAAGTGGTGGAGGCCGTCCGCGCCCAGCCGCCGGTAGGGCAGCGGGCTGGCAATGATGCGTGAGGAATGCATGAAGCTGGGTTTCCGTTGAGACTGGATATGCTGGCGCAAGGCGGGTTTGCCGCCTTGGTATCGCGCCGCCTTGTTCCGCGCTACTTCGCGTTATTCCGCGTTGTTCCGCGTTATTCCGCGCTGATCTTGCCCTTGGCGATGACCTGGTCCCAGCGCGCTTTTTCCGTCGCGATAAAGCGCTGCGCGGCGTCGCGGGTGTTGGCCGCGGGGGTCATGCCTTGCTCCTGCAGGCCCTGGCGGAATTCGGGCGTGGCGACGATCTGCCGGATATCAGCGTTGAGCTTGTCGGCGATTCAACAGCAGCTTCCGCTTCATCGGAGTGTTCTCCCTTTTTTTGGCCGCCGGCCCGGCTATCGGCGGCGCGTTCGTCTTGATCGTGCGGCGAGTGTAGGGGAGCGACATTATTCTGAATAATGCTTTATCGCGGGGAGACTATGCAGTCCTGGTATATCTTGCGGGTCTAATCGATTCGGACGTTTTCCCATGGCGAGACCCCTGAATTTCCGAGAAATCGAAGCCTTCCGGGCGGTGATGCTGACCGGCACCACCACCGCGGCTGCAGCGATGCTCCACACGACCCAGCCTTCGGTGAGCCGGCTGCTGGCCCAGATGCAGGCCGCGGCGGGGCTCAAGCTGTTCGATACACAGAAGGGGCGGCTACGCCCAACGCAGGAAGCGCGCTGCTTGTTCGATACCGTGCAGCACCACTTCATGGGGCTGGCAAGGATCGAGCAGGACGTGGCGGTGCTGCGCAAGTCCGGCACCGGCGTGCTGCGGATCGGCTGCACGCCGTCACTCGGGCTGGGGGTGATGCCGCAAGTGGTCGGCGAGTTCGCGCGCCGCCATGCGGACGTGCACGTCAATCTGCAGACGGTAGGCGGGCACCACCTGCGCGAGGGCCTGCTCAATGGCCAGTATGACCTGGTGCTGTCCACCAGCCATCTCGACGATCCCCACTTCGACGTGCGCGTCATGCATCGCACCAACGCGGTTTGCGTCATGCATCCCGGCCACGCGCTGGCCGGGCGCGCCACGATTCACGTACGCGACCTGCACAACCAGTTCCTGCTCACGCTGAATGCCGATGACGAACTGCATGTGGCATTCCTGCGGGGCATGCGGCAGTGGCAGGTAGAGCCGTCGGCCACCATCGAGACCACTTATTCGGGGACCATCTGCAGCATGGCCGCGCAGGGCGCCGGCATCGGCATCGTGAATCCGTACGTGGCTGACGTGTTCGCGCACGGCCTGCGCGTGCTGCCGCTGCTGCCGGCTTGCCCGGTGGAAGTGTGCATGGCGCTGCCCAGCCAGTCGGCCAGCTCCGCGATCTCCGAGGAATTCGCCGCGCTGCTGGAGGCCCGATTCGCGGCGCGGGAGGCGCGGCGCTGACCGTGGCGCGCGTGCTCAGGCCTTGCGCAGGTAGCAGGCCTTGAGCATGAGGCTGCCGGCGCTAAGCAGGCGGGCTACTTGCCATTTCCAGCCACCTGCGCATCGCCCTGCGCCGGCGCCTGGCGGCTGCGCCCGCTGCCTCCGCGCCGCCGGTCCGCGAGCGGCAGACCGCCACGCGCGGCCATCTGCCGCGAGCGCTGCTCAAGCCGCCCCAGCATGTCACCTAGCTGCGCCACTTCCTTGCCCTCCAGCGCATCCAGCAGTTCCAGGTTGACCTGTTTCGTCAGCGGGAAGATCTCGCCGTACAGCGACTCTCCCGCAGCGGTCAGCGCCAGCGTGACCTGCCGCGCATCGTCCGGCCGCGCCACCCGGCTGACCAGCTTCTTGTCGACCAGGGCGGTGATCGTGCGGGAGGCGCGGGGACGGTCCAGGTGGGCCAGTTGCGCCAGCTCGGACGAGCTCATCTCGCGCGGCGCACCCTGTGCGCCCAGCAGGGCCAGCAGGCGCCATTCCCTGCGCGTGATGCCGAACTGGCCCTCGCAATAGCGGATCACGATGCCGCCGGCATCTGCCAGCAGGCAGCTCAGGCGATAGAGCAGGAGGTCCTCGATCGATTGCGGCTGGTTCAGGCGGTTGGTAGCTGGCACGGAAGCTGGCACGGAAGCTGGCATGGAGGCGACCCTGGTGAATCGGATGTTCGTGATCGCGTGGCCTGGCAAGGCGCTCACGCGAGAAGCCGCATTACAGTCCAGCGGCGCCATGGCGTCAATCAATGCGACGAATGCTACACGGCGGCGGGCCCGCGTTCGGCCACGTCGTATGGCCCGTTCAGATAATCCGGATTCTCTTGCGCGGGCTTATCCGGCAACCTTCGGCCAGCACCCTAGAACAGGCAAGCGACTCAGCTTGCCGGCACGAGTTTCGGAGACAACGATGATTGGCATGACCGCGATAAAGCACGTAGGCACTGGGTTGAGGTGGATGGTTTTCGGGCCGCTTGCGGCAGCGCTTGCCTCGGGCGCGATGGCCGCGGATGGGTTCCCGTCCAAGCCGGTCACGCTGGTGGTTCCCTTTTCGGCGGGCGGCCCGACGGATGTCGTGGCGCGAGCACTTGCGCAGGCGATGTCCAAGGATCTCGGCCAGAGCGTGATCGTGGAGAACCGCCTCGGCGCCGGCGGCACCGTCGCGGCGGCCTATGTCGCGCGGGCCCAGCCGGATGGCTACACCATCCTGATCCACCACAACGGGATGGCGACGGCGCCCGCGCTGTACAAGAAGCTGTCGTATAGCCCGCTGAAAGACTTCGAGTACATCGGGCAAGTCGCGGATGTCCCGATGACGCTGCTCGGGCGCAAGGACCTGCCTGCGGCCACCACGCAAGACCTGGTGAAGTACGTCACCCAGAACAAGGACAAGGTCTCCCTGGCCAATGCCGGGCTGGGGGCGGTATCCCAGCTGTGCGGGCTGCTGTTCGAGGAGGCGGTGCATGTGAAGATGACCGCGATTCCCTACCAGGGCACCGGGCCGGCGCTCACGGCGCTGCTTGGCGGGCAGGTTGACCTGTTGTGCGACCAGACCACGTCGACGCTGCCGCATATCAATGCCAACCGGCTCAGGTTCTATGGCGTGACCACGCCCAAGCGCATCAAGGCGCTACCCAATGCGCCGACGCTGCAGGAGGGCGGTCTCAAGGGCTTCGAGATGAAGGTCTGGCATGGGGTCTACGCGCCCAAGGGCACGCCGCCAGCTGTCACCGCGCGCCTGACCAAAGCCCTGCAGAAGGGCCTGCAGGACCCGTTGGTAGCGAAGCGGCTCGATGATCTCGGCGCCGAGGTCGTGCCAGTCGACAAGCAGACGCCGGAAGGGCTGCACACCTGGCTCAAGGCGGAGAGCGACAAATGGCAACCGCTACTGAGAACGATGAAGGTGGAAGCGGACTAACGAGATGGCATGACGGGTGCCAGCGCGGGCCGGCCAGGGCCCGCCGTCATCGCAAGAACGCCGCCTGCAGACGCAGCGCGGCGTTTTTGCGTTCGCCTGCGGCAGGGCGGTAGCAGCGCGCGCCCGGGCCAGCGTTGCAGGCATCTAGTTCGCTGATGGCAGCAGCGTAATTTTCTATTTCACCATTGTCTTGCCCGCTGGCTACCATCGTCTCCACGGGTCTGGCGATGGCCGCCGGGCCCGCACTATAACAATCTGGAAGAGACATGAAACGCTTGATTGTGCAAGTCGGGATCGGTGCGCTCGTCGCCTTTGGCGCGCACGCCCAGCCGGTGTACCCCGACCATCCCATCCGCATGGTGGTTGGCTTTGCCGCCGGCGGCAGCACGGACCTGGTGGCGCGTATCGTCGCCAACAAGGTCGGCATGCAGCTGGGCCAGTCGATCGTGGTCGAGAACCGGGCAGGCGCGGGCGGCAGCATTGCCACCGACGCCGTCGCCAAGAGCAAGGCCGATGGCTACACGCTGCTGTTCGGCACCAGCTCGCACGCCATCAACGCGTCGCTATACAAGACGCTTCCCTACGACAGCGGCGCGGTCGTGCCCGTGTCGATCGTGGCCGCCGTGCCGATGGTGCTCTCGGTGAACCCATCGGTGAAAGCCAACACCGCAAAGGAACTGGTCGACGACATCAGGAAGCACCCCGGCAAGTACAGCTACGGCTCCGCGGGCAAGGGCAGCGCGCTGCATATGGCCGTGGAACTGCTGAAGTACCAGGAACACCTGGACATCGTCCACGCGCCTTACCGGGGTGCGAGCCAGGCGATCCAGTCCGTGATGTCCGGCGACCTGCAGTTCATCACCGATGCCGTTTCCACTTCCGCGCCCATGATCAAGGCCGGGCGCCTGAAGGCGCTCGCGGTCACGACCGGCACGCGTTCGAGCGTGCTGCCGAATGTCCCGACGATGAAGGAGGCGGGCTTTCCCAGCTATGAAACCTCGATCTGGAACATGGTGATGGTGCCCCGCGGCACGCCCGCGTCCGTGATCGAAAAGCTGAGCGCGGCCCTGCAACAGGCCGTCAAGGACCCTGAAGTACGGGAGCGGATGGAGAAGATCGGCGTGGAACCCGTGGTGGATTCCAGCCCGGACCAGGCCGCCAGGTTCGTGCAGGCGGAGACGCGCCGCTGGGCGGAGGTCATCAAGGCGGGCAACATCCAGGCGGATTGAGTGCAGCCCTCGGCGGCGCCCGGCCGCGCTACGCGCCAATCCAGGTGGCGCCTGGCCAGGCGCCATCCAGCACCAGGCGCTTGATCAGCGTGACCAGTTCCGCCGAGGCGAAGCTGGCGGCAGGCGACATCCGGCGTGTGGCCGGATGCGCCAGCACGATGCGCCGGGAAAGGTTGGGAGAGGTGATCGGCGCTGCGGCCAACGTGCCTCTTTCCAGTTCTTCGGAGACCGCCGAGCTGGGCAGGACCGTATAGCCAAAGCCCTTGGCAACCAGGGATTTCTGCACGCTCAGGGAGTTGGTCTCGACGGCGACCGTGAGCGAGACCCCGGCTACCGCACACGCATGCTCGACCACCGTGCGCAGGCCGTGCGGCGCATTGGGTAGCACCAGCGGCAGGTCCCGCAGTCTCTCGATGGTATGCGCGGCGCCCGCGGGCACGGTGCCGGGCAGGCCGATCAGGCAGAGCTGTTCGTCGAGCAGCGCCTCGACCTGCAGGCCGGGGGAAGCCTTGATGTCGTACAGCAGCGCGATCTCGACCTCGCCCGACTCAAGCCATTGCATGAGGTTGCCCGCGTAGCCCACGTTGAGCCGCATGACCAGTTGCGGGTGCTTGTCCTTCACGGTGGCGACCAGCGCCGCGGCCAGCAGCTCGCACGTGCTGGGGAGCAGGCCGAGCGCCGCCGTGCCGGAGATCGTCCCGGCCACCGGCTGGATCTCCGCCTTGGCCCGGTCAAGCTCGCGCAGTGCGCGGCGGCCGTACTCAACCAGGGTCCGGCCAGCGTCGGTGAGGACCATGCCATGCCGTTCGCGCTCGAACAGCTCTACGCCGAACTCCTCTTCAAGCAGCCGTACATGCCGGGAGACGGCCGGCTGCACGATGCGAAGAAGCTCGGCGGCCTTGGTGGCGCTGCCGGTCTCGGCGATGGCCAGGAGGGCGCGAAGTTGCTTGATGTCCATGGGCGTGGGGTGCGTGATCCTGATGGTTGGCCGGTGATGCCCGGCTATCCAAATTACTGATGGAGGAATCAAATTATTGTATTTCATAAAAGATTCCATTCAATTTTATGATAACAGCGTTGTTCCCCTACCTGGATCACTTCCCATGACAAATCCAAATCCTGAGCCCCTTGCCTGGCAAGAAGACATCTTCCGAGTCATCAAGCAAGCCGGGGTCCGCCAAGTTGCCTACGTGCCGGACGCCGGCCACGCGCATGTCATCCAGCGGGCCGAGGCCGACCCGGCGATCCGCGACATCGTCCTCACCACCGAGGAAGAGGGCGTCGGCGTGGTCAGCGGCGCGTGGCTGGGCGGCGAGCGCGCGGTGCTGCTCATGCAGAGCAGCGGCGTGGGCAACTGCGTGAACATGTTCTCGCTGCTGGAAAGCTGCCGTTTCCCGTTCTTCACCATCGTGACCATGCGCGGCGAGTACGCCGAGTTCAATCCCTGGCAGGGGCCGATGGGCCTGGCTACCGAGGGGGCGCTCAAGCTGATGGGCATCACGGTGTACCGCGTGGACTCGCCGCAGGACGCTGCGGAACTGGTCGACGCGGGGCTGTCTTCCGCATTCGACGCCGGGCAACGCGTCGCGATTCTTCTCTCTCAAAGCCTCATCGGCCGCAAAAAGTGGGTGCGCTGAACCTATGACTACCTCGACCTCCAAGCCGGCGATCAACCGCCGCGATTTCGTTGCCGCACTGCTCAGGCAGTTTCCCGATGCGCTCGTCGTGACCGGTCTCGGCTCGCCCTCGTACGACGTCTTTGCCGCCGGCGACCGGCCGAGCAATTTCTACCTGTGGGGCGCAATGGGCGGATCCACCTCGGTGGCGCTCGGGCTGGCCGTGGCACAGCCGCACAAGCAGGTCATCGCCATCACGGGCGACGGCGAGCAACTAATGGGCATCGGCAGCCTGGCGACCGCCGCTGCGCAGAACCCGAAGAACCTCGCGGTGGTGATCCTGGATAACGGCCACTTTGGCGAGACCGGCATGCAGCAAAGCCACACCAGCCTGGGCACCAACCTCGCGCAGGTGGCCAAGGGTTGCGGCGTGGCTACGACGCTCGAGATCTTCGACATCGACGAAATCGAGACGCTGGCGCACGCGATCCGCAACGCCGGCGGGATGACCGTGGCCCGGGTGAGCGTCGGCGCCGAGGAGCACCAGCGCGCCTTGCCGCCGCGCGACGGCGTATTCGTCAAGAACCGGTTCCGCCAGCATCTGGGCTTCGAGCCGTTCTAGCCGTCCTAGCCGTCCCGCGGCAGCTTGCCATCCTGCGCATCCATCCTGCACTTCCAACCTAACCGGACAGCATTGCCCCATGAAGCAGTATCAAATGTTCATCGACGGGACCTTCGTGAATGCAAGCGACGGTCGCTGGTTCGAAACCCAGAATCCCTTCACCGGCAAAGCCTGGGCAGAGGTTGCCCGCGGCACGGCGGCCGACGTCGACCGCGCGGCCAGCGCAGCCGATCGCGCATTCCGCGTGGGCCCGTGGGCGGAGCTGACGGCCACCCAGCGTGGCGCGTTGCTGCGCAGGCTCGGCGACCTGATCGCCAGGGACGCCGAGCGCCTGGCCGAGTTCGAAGTGCAGGACAACGGCAAGCTGCTCGCCGAGATGAGCGGGCAGGTGAGGTACCTGCCGCAGTGGTTTTACTATTTTGGCGGCCTGGCCGACAAGATCGAGGGCACGGTCATCCCGCTCGACAAGAAGGGCTACTTCAACTACACGCGCAGCGAGCCCTTGGGCGTGGTGGCCGCCATCACGCCCTGGAATTCCCCGCTGATGCTGCTGGCGTGGAAGATCGCGCCGGCGCTGGCCGCCGGGTGCACGGTGGTGGTCAAGCCGTCGGAATTCACTTCCGTTTCCGCGCTGGAGCTGGCGCTGCTGTTCCAGGAGGCAGGCTTTGCGCCGGGCGTCTTCAACGTCGTGACGGGTTTCGGCGCGGAGGTCGGCTCGCCGCTTGTCACGCATCCGCTGGTCAGGAAGGTCACGTTCACGGGGTCCGATGCCACCGGCCGCGTGATCAACCAGCAGTGCGCGGCGCAGTTCAAGCATGTCAGCCTGGAGCTTGGCGGCAAGTCGCCCAACATCGTGTTCAACGATGCCAACATGGAGGATGCCGTCAACGGCGCCGTCTCGGGCATCTTCGCGGCCAGCGGACAAACCTGCATTGCCGGTTCCCGCCTGCTGCTGCAGGAAGACATCCATGATGCATTCGTGGACAAGCTGGTGGCGCTGGCCAGGACGGCAAAGCTTGGCAACCCGATGAACGCCTCGACTCAGGTCGGCCCCATTACCACGCCGGCGCAGTATGACAAGGTGCTTTCCTACATCCAGATTGCCAAGGACGAGGGCGCCAACCTGGTGCTGGGCGGCCAGCCCGCGTCGTGCGGGGACGGGTGGTTCGTCGAGCCGACCATCTTCTCCGGCGTTACCCCGCAGATGCGCATCGCGCGGGAGGAAGTCTTTGGCCCGGTGTTGTCCATCCTGAAGTTCAAGGACGAACGCGAAGCGATAGCGATCGCCAACGATAGCTGCTACGGTCTCGGGGCGGGCGTGTGGACCAGCGATATCGGCAGGGCGTTCCGCATGTCCGAGCAGATACAGGCCGGCACCGTTTGGGTGAATACGTACCGGGCGGTCAGTGTCATGTCGCCATTCGGTGGCTACAAGGACTCCGGCCTGGGGCGGGAGAACGGCATCGACGCGATCCGGGCTTATCTGCAGACCAAGAGCGTCTGGATCAATACCGGCGCGGGCTCCGGCAATCCGTTCACCATGCGGTAGCGGTGCCTTGGTGGGACGTTCGCGTCGTCAGCCGATGACCTTTGCCGGGCTCCCGCCGGCAGCTTGCGCCACGTTGATCAGCTCGTCGATGAGGGCGCGCGCGCAGCCGGGCAGCCCCTGCAGTTCGCGCACGATGACCGCGCGCTCGCGGATCACCCACGGGTCGTCCAGCTCGACGATGGCGAGCTTCATGGTCTGGCGGTGCCGCAGCGCCGCGGAGAGCGGCACCACGCCGATGCCCACGCCCGCTTCGATCATGCGGCACATCGCTTCAAAGCTGCGAATCTGGATGCGGATCTGCAGCTTGCGCCGTTGCTCGCGGACCAGGTCGGTGAGGAAGGCATGCAGGGTGCTGCCTTCGTGCAGGCTCACGTGCTCGTACTCGAGGGTGTCGGCGAGCGAGACCTTGCTCTTTTGCGTGAGCGGATGGCCGATGGGTGTGGCAAGCACGAGCTTGTCGGTGCTGAAGTGCACCACTTCAAGCCCTTCCGGGTTCAGGGGCCCGGAGATGATGCCAAGGTCCGCGCTGCCGTCGAGCACGCCCCGGATGATGTCCCGCGTCAGGCGCTCCTGCAGGTCAACGGTCACGGCAGGGCGCTCCGCCATGAAGCGGGAAAGCACTTCCGGCATGAACTCCGTGACCGCGGTGGTGTTCGCGAAGATGCGGATGTGACCGACGGTATCCTTCGAAAACTCCTCGAAATCGCTGCGCACATGTTCGAACTGCCGCTCGATGACCCGCGCGTGGCGCAGCAGCCGTTCTCCGGCGGGCGTCAGCGCCAGTCCTTTGCTCTCCCGGTAGAACAGCCGGGTGCCCAACTGGTCTTCCAGGGATTTGAGGCGCGCGCTGGCAGCGGCTGGGGACAAAAATGCTTTTCTCGCACCGCGAGAGAGGTTTTCTTCCTCGGCGATGCGGGCAAAGAGCCTGAGGTCGGCAAAGTCAAAGTGCATGGATACTCCTTCGCCGCCACTGTACCAAGGGGTCGCTGGCGCCGCAATTCATGCGGCGGCCGCGCTGGCAAGGCATGGTTTCCACTAAAGCGAATGGCTGCTTCGATAAAACAAGATATACCGATACCCCTCACTTTGAGAGACTAGCTCCGGCGGACGCTGCACCAGGCGTGCCGCCCAAGCGTGGCGACTTCCGGCTGGGACGGGGCGCCGTGGACCCATTTCTCTCGTTTGCCGCTGCGCTGCGCAGGGCAGGCGGGACCCTGACCGGATAAGGCTGCTATGCGCCCCCTGGATGGCATCACCGTTGTTTCCCTCGAACACGCCATTGCCGCGCCGTTCTGTACCCGGCAGCTGGCGGACCTTGGTGCCCGGGTCATCAAGGTCGAGCGGCCCAAAGTGGGCGATTTCGCGCGTGGCTACGATGAACGGGTGGATGGCCTGTCCTCGCATTTCGCTTGGACCAACCGTTCCAAGGAAAGCCTGGCGCTGGACCTCAAGCACAGCGAGGCATCCACCATCCTGGACAAGATCCTCGACAAGGCCGACGTGCTGGTCCAGAACCTGGCGCCGGGCGCGGCGGACCGGCTCGGCCTTTCCTATGCGGCGTTGTCGCAGCGCTACCCCGGCATGGTCGTTTGCGATATCTCAGGCTACGGCAACGACGGTCCCTACCGGGACAAGAAGGCCTATGACCTGCTGATCCAGGCGGAGTCCGGCTTCGTCTCCATCACCGGCACCCCCGATAGCCCCGCCAAGGCAGGCTGCTCCATTGCCGACATCGCCGCCGGCATGTACGCCTATACCAACATCCTGGCCGCGCTGCTGCAGCGCGGCAAGACCGGAAAGGGCGCGCATATCGACGTGTCGATGCTGGAGAGCATGGTCGAGTGGATGAGCTACCCGCTCTATTACGCCTTCGATGGCGCAACGCCGCCGCCGCGTGCCGGCGCCTCGCACGCCACCATCTTCCCGTACGGCCCTTTTACCGCCGGCGACGGCAAGACCATCATCCTGGGCCTGCAGAACGAGCGCGAGTGGGAGGCCTTTTGCCGCGTCGTGCTGGAGCGGCCGGAGCTGACGGCCGACGCGCGCTTTGTCACGAACTCCCTGCGCACACAGAGCCGCGCGGAACTGACGGAGATCATCACGACGGTGTTCTCCGCCCTGACGATCGAGGCGGTGATCGAGCGGCTCGAGCGCGCGCAAATCGCCAATGCCCGCATGAACGACATGCGCGACGTCTGGGACCATCCGCAGCTCAAGGCGCGCGAGCGCTGGACCTCGGTGCAGTCGCCCGTCGGCGTCATTCCGGCGCTACTGCCGCCCGGCACCCCGCAGTCGTTCGAGCCACGCATGGACGCGATTCCCGCGCTTGGCCAGCACAGCGAGCGCATCCTGCGCGAGCTTGGCTACACCGCGGACGATGTAGCCCGCCTCAGCGCCGAAGGCGCGATCTGAACCTATTGCCCGCTATTGCCCGCTATCCGGATAAAGACCTCATGGCAACCGCCGCTATCGCTCGTTCCTATCTCTTCGTGCCCGCCAATCGTCCCGAACGCTTCGCCAAAGCCAACGCGTCAGGCGCGGACGCGGTCATTCTCGACCTCGAGGACGCGGTGTCCGACGAGGACAAGGACCGGGCAAGGGGGCTGCTGGAGGCGTACCTGGCTGGCGGTGGCGCCGGCATGGTGCGCATCAATGCCACGCAGACGCAATGGTTTGAGCATGACCTGTGCCTTTGCGGCGAGGCAGGCGTGACGGGCGTCGTCCTGCCCAAGGCGGAAAGCGCGGCGGATGTCGCGCTGGTGGCAAAACACCTTCGCCCCGGCGTGAAGGTGCTCCCGCTCATCGAGACCGCCAGGGGCATGGCCAATGTCAACGAGGTGGCCGGCGCGCCGGGCGTTGACCGCCTGGTATTCGGGACCGTGGATTTCCGCACTGAGATGGGCATCGAAGGCGACGACCAGGAACTGCTGTTTTTCCGCTCCATGCTCGTCCTTGCGTCCCGGGTCGCGCGCATCGCGGCGCCGGTGGACGGGGTGACGCTTGCCATTGCCGATGTCGACGAAATCCGCAACGCCACCGAACGCGGGCGGCGCCTGGGCTTCGGGGCAAAGCTCTGCATTCATCCCGCGCAGGTGGCCGAAGTCAACGGCGCCTACCGGCCAACCGAAGCGCAACTGGCCTGGGCCGCGAGAGTGGTCGAGCAGGCAAGGTCAGGCCCGGGCGCATTCCAGCTGGACGGCGAAATGATCGACGCGCCAGTCATTGCGCGCGCCGTGAGCCTGCTTGAGCGCGCGGGCCGGGCGCCGGCCTGATCAACATCAACGATTGACCCCGAGCATAACCACAGAGAGATTGATGGACACTGCCAAACTGAAGGAGTGGATCGGTAAGTCAACCGAGTCCCAGGACAAAATCACCGCGTTCCCGGTCAAGGCGCTTTGCGCGACCCTGGACCGTGAAGACCCGGCCCCCGTGCGTGGCGATGCCTTGCCGCCGCTCTGGCACTGGCTGTATTTCCTGCCCCTGCACCGGCAGTCCGAGCTGGGCGTCGACGGCCACGCCAATCGCGGTGGCTTCCTGCCGCCCGTGCCACTGCCGCGCCGCATGTGGGCCGGCGGGCGCCTGCGCTTTCACCAGCCGCTGCGCGTTGGCGACGCGGTGTCGAAGACCTCCACCATCCTCGACGTGAGTGCCAAGACGGGCCGGACCGGCTCGCTGGCCTTCGTGACCGTGGAGCACAGATATTCGGGGCCGCAGGGCCTGGCCGTGACGGAAGAGCACGACATCGTCTACCGCGAGCAAGCCGCCCCGGGCGCCGCGGCGCCGGAGCCGGTTGCCGCGCGCACGGACGAAGACTGGTCCCGCGATATCGCGCCCGACCCGGTGCTGCTGTTCCGTTTCTCCGCGCTGACGTTCAATGGCCACCGGATCCACTACGACCACGAGTACGTGACCACCGTCGAGCACTATCCGGACCTGATCGTCCACGGCCCATTGCTGGCCGTGCTGCTGCTCGACCTGGTACGCAGGAATCTGCCGGATGCCACCGTCAGCAGCTTCTCCTTCAAGGGCGTGCGGCCGACCCATGTTCCCCAGCGCTTCCAGGCCTGCGGGAAAGTGAGCGAGGACGGCAAGACGGTCGCGCTGTGGATTCGCCAGGCGGACGGCGCCCTCGCCATGACCGCTACCGCCGACCTTGGCTAAGCCAGGCTCATCCAATCGGAATCAATTCGGAATCAAACCGAATCAAACCGAACCAGACAAAGCAAAGCGCTTACGGAGACATCCCGTGCTGAACATAGTCGATGAACATCAAGAAATCCGCGAAGCCATCCGCGACCTGTGCGGGCAGTTCTCGTCGGAGTATTTCCGCAAGATCGACGAGGTCCGGGGCTATCCCGAGGAATTCGTCAATGCGCTGACCGCCGCCGGCTGGCTGGCCGCCCTGATCCCCGAGGAGTACGGCGGATCGGGGCTGAGCCTGACGCAGGCCTCGGTCATCATGGAAGAGATCAACCGTGCCGGCGGCAACTCGGGCGCCTGCCATGGCCAGATGTACAACATGGGCACGCTGCTGCGCCACGGCTCCCCCGAGCAAAAGAGGGAGTACCTGCCGAAGATCGCGAGCGGCGAGCTGCGCCTGCAATCCATGGCGGTCACCGAGCCGAGCACCGGGACGGATACCACCAAGATCAAGACCACCGCGGTGCGCAAGGGCGACAAGTATGTCGTCAACGGCCAGAAGGTCTGGATCTCGCGCGTGCAGCACTCGGATCTCATGATCCTGCTGGCGCGGACCACGCCGCTGGCGGAGTGCAAGAAGAAGTCGGAAGGCATGTCCATCTTCCTGGTGGACCTGCGCGAGGCCATCGGCAAGGGCCTGACGGTCCAGCCGATCATCAACATGGTCAATCACGAGACCAACGAGCTCTTTTTCGACAACCTGGAGATCCCGGCCGAGAACCTGATCGGCGAGGAGGGCAAGGGCTTCAAGTACATCCTGGATGGCCTGAACGCCGAGCGCACGCTGATTGCCGCGGAATGCATCGGCGACGGCTACTGGTTCATCGACAAGGTGACCAAGTACGTCAACGAGCGCGTGGTGTTCGGCCGGCCCATCGGCCAGAACCAGGGCGTGCAGTTCCCTATCGCGCGGGCGTTCGTCAACGTGGAAGCGGCGAGCCTGATGCGCTTCCAGGCTGCCAAGCTGTTCGACGAGCACCAGCCCTGCGGCGCGCAGGCCAACATGGCCAAGCTGCTGGCGGCGGATGCCTCCTGGGAGGCCGCCAACGCCTGCCTGCAGTATCACGGTGGGTTTGGCTTCGCCGCGGAATACGATGTGGAGCGCAAGTTCCGCGAAACCCGCCTGTACCAGGTCGCGCCGATCTCGACCAACCTCATCCTGTCGTATGTCGGGGAGCACATCCTTGGCATGCCGCGGTCGTTCTGAGGATCGGAGGCAGCGTAGCGCCGGCATGCGGCGCTACGCTGCCTGCTACTCAATCGGTTCAATCGCTCAGCGCTGCGCAGAACCGCTGGATCGCCTGGCATGCCTGGCGCAGTGACTCGGTGTCCAGCGCGTAGGCAACGCGGATGTAGGGCGCAAGGCCGAAGGCACCGCCGTGCACGACCGCCACGTTGGCCTCGTCCAGCAGCGCAAGCGCAACATCCTCGTCCGTGTTCAGCAACGTGCCGGCCGGCGTTCGCCGGCCGAGAAGCCCTGCGCAGGAGGCGAATGCATAGAACGCGCCGCCCGGCACCGCACAGGAAATCCCCGGTGTCTCGTTGAGCAGCTCGACCATCAGGTTGCGCCGCGCCTCGAATACGCGCCGCGTCTGGGCGATGAACGCCTGCGGCCCGTCAAGCGCCGCCAGCGCGGCGTGCTGGGAGATGGAGCTGGCGCCGGAAGTCTGCTGGCCCTGGAGCTTTTCCATGGCCTCAAGCAGCCAGCGCGGGCCCGTGCCAAAGCCAATGCGCCAGCCGGTCATGGCATAGGCCTTGGACACGCCGTTCATCGTCAGCGTGTGCGCCGCCAGGCGCGGCTCGACCGCTGCAAGGGTATGGAAGCGCTCGCCGTCAAAGGTCAGATGCTCATAGATGTCATCCGACAGGATCAACACATGCGGGTGCGCAAGCAGTACCTCGGCAAGCGCTGCCAGTTCGCCGCGCGTATAGACGGCCCCTGTGGGGTTGGCGGGGGAATTCAGGATGAGCCAGCGCGTCTTCGGGCCGATCGCCGCGGCGAGGACGGCCGGCGTCAGCTTGAACCCGACGTCCGCATCGCATGACACCACCACGGGGTGCGCCCCGCAAAGCTGGACCATCTCCGGGTAGCTGACCCAGTAAGGCGCGGGCACGATGACCTCGTCGCCCTCGTTCAGGGTCGCCGCCAGGGCGTTGTAGATCACCTGCTTGCCGCCGCTGCAGACAATGGTGTCCCGCCAGTCCACGTCGAGCCCGTTCTCGCGCCTGAACTTGGCGGCAACGGCTTCGCGCAGGGCGCGCAGGCCGGCGACCTGCGTGTACCGGGTGTGGCCCTGGCGAATCGCGTCGACCGCGGCGTCGCAGATATGCACCGGCGTATCGAAGTCCGGCTCGCCCGCGCTGAGCGAAATAACCTTTGCGCCGGATGCGCGCTTGGCCGCCACGCGGTCCATCATCCGGTAAGTGGCAGAGGGTTGGGCGCTGGCCAGGTTCTCATTCAGGCGCTGTGCAGCGGTTGTCATCAGGCTTTCCTTTGCAGCGTGTGGTAGCCCAATGCCGCGCGGGCTTCCCCGAGGGTCTTCCCATTGGCGATGTGCTCGCGAATCCGCGCTTCCACGGACTCGATCTGGCGGGCCAGTTCGGCAACCTCGCGGGCCCGGTCGCGCGGGACGACGACCACCCCGTTGGCGTCCGCAACGACGATATCGCGGGCACAGACGCGGGCCGTGCCGATGGAGACCGGCACGTTGATTGCTTCGACCTGTACACGGTCCTTGCCGGTGCGCATGAAGCGGCCGCGCGTGAACCGCGGATACCCGTCGCCGAGCGCCTTGGCCACATCACGGCACACACCGTCGATAACGGTGGCCGCGATCCTCCGCGCGCCGGCATATTGGGTCATGATGTCGCCCCAGACCGTGCAGTCGGTGCGGCCGTCGTTGTCGATCACCACCACATCGCCTTCGGCCACGTCATCGATGAAGTCGCCGACCGTGCCCGGCGGCGTGCTGGCGGACACGTACCTGACGGTGTAGGCGGGCCCGACGACGACCTGGGTGTAGTTGTCCAGCGGCGCAATGCCCAGGCACTGGCCGGGCAGGCCCAGCTTGTCCATGGCGTCGGACACGCCGGGGGTGTCCAGGCCTGCGAACAAGGCCGATAGTTCTTTGTTTGCTGCATTCATTTGGCATCTCCACTGTGGATGGCGTCGAATTCCTTGTCATGCATGACTTCAGCGACCGAACGTCCGGCGCGCACGGCCTTGACCATCAAGTCTTGGCGGTGTGCTATGCGTTCGCCAAGCGCCACGACTGCTTCGATGCGCGCGGCCGCCACGAATACCGTGCCGCAACGATTGGCGATCACGTAGTCATCCTGATGAACAACCACCCCAGCGAAGTTGACAGACTCGCCGGAGCCCACCTGCACGATCCGGTTGCGAGCGTTGATCATGGTGACGCCACGCCCGAACACGGGATAGCCGATGGATTCGCTGCCTTCGATGTCGCGGCTCAGGCCGTCGATCACGGAGCCTCGCACCTGCCTGGCGGTGGCGGCATTGGCCAGGATGTCGCCCTAGCAAGAGACGCCATCGATGCCGCCGGCAATCACAAGCACGCGGTCATCGGCCTGGATCCCGGCGACGACCGGGGTGATCAGGTGCACCGTCGGCTTGGCATCCGTCTTGCGGCCCAACTGGATGGTGCTGGCCCGGCCAACGATCTTCGGGCAGTCCCAGAGCGGGCGAATGCCAAAGGTTGCGCCAGGAAGGTTTAGGAAATCGAGGGCATCCGACACCGTGTTGGTATCGAGTGCGGCGAGGCGGTCGAGCAAGGTGGGGGAGGTCATTTCGAGCCTGCGATTCGGGTTGCCAGGTTTCCACTTTCGGCGATAGAGATGGATATGTAAATTCCGAATCCGGTAACCTATCAATATGTAAAACCTATCAAGGCAACCATGATCAATTTCCGGCTTGTCCGTCACCTCTGGGTGTTCCTGGCTGTTGCCGAGGAGCAGCATTTCGGGCGTGCCGCCAAGCGGCTGGGCATGTCCCAGCCGCCCGTCACCGAGCAGATCCAGATACTGGAGCAGGCACTCAAGGTGAAGCTCTTCGAGCGCTCGCGGCGTGGCGCGCAGCTCACGCCGGTCGGCGCCGCGCTGCTGCCGGCCGTGCAAAAGCTCGCGGAACAGCTGGAGCGGCTCGACGTGGCGGTACGGGAAGCCGTGCATGGCCAGACCGGGCTCTTGACGATCGGCGCGATCTCGTCCGCGATGCTGGACACGCTGCCTGCGCTGATCGACCATCTCAAGGCCGAGTACCCGCAGCTGACCATTTCCGTGACGGAGATCGACAGCGTCGACGCGGTGCCCGCGCTGGAGCGTGGCGACGTCGATCTGGCCTTCGCGCGTCTTGAAGGGGAACTGGGCCCGTCGATCCAGTCCATTCCTCTCAAGCAGGACCGCTTGGCGGTTGCGCTGCCACGGGCGCACGCCCTGGCCGAGGTGCCCCGCATCAGGCTGGCGGCGTTGGCCGATGAGGAGTTCGTGATGTTTGCCAGGCAGGTCAGCCCGGTCTACTACGACAGCCTCATCGCGACCTGCCGCACCGCGGGCTTCTCGCCGCGGGTGCTGCACCAGGTGCGCACGGTGTCTTCGCAGATCGCCTTCGTCGGATGCGGGCAGGGGATCGCGCTCGTTCCCGCGTCCTTGAAGAAGGCCGCGCCGGACAATGTGGTGGTCCGGCCGCTGAAGGAAGCGGTGAACGTCGTGACGACCGCCATGGCCTGGTCGACCACGCGGGAGAACCCGATGGTGGCCAACGTCATCGCCGCGCTTTCGGCCAGGAAAGCCACGGCGCGATTGCGAAAGGCCAGGGCTTAGGCAGGCGCGTCGGCGATGCGCGCTAAGCCGGCTTCATCGCCACCAGCAGGTCCTTGGCTTCCACCAGGTCTCCCGGCTTGACATGCACCATCTCGACCACGCCGTCGGCTTCGGCCTGGATGGTCATCTCCATCTTCATGGCTTCGAGCGAGAGCAGGGTGGCGCCTGCCTTGACGATGTCGCCGGCCTTGACGCAGACCGAGGCGACCGCGCCGGGCATGGGGGCCGGCACATGCAGGGGATTGCCTTCCTCGGCGGCCGCGCGCCGCCGCTTGCCGCCGCCGTCCCGGGTGGCGTCCACGCGCACCAGCCTGGGCTGGCCGTTGAGCTCGAAGAACAGCTTTACCTGCCCGTCGTCGTCCGCCACGGACTTGCCCAGCAGGCGGACGATCAGCGTCTTTCCCTGGGCGATATCGACGGCGACTTCCTCGCCTTCCTGCATGCCGTAGAAGAACACCGGGGTGGGCAGCACCGATACGTCCTCGTAGATCTTGCGCGCATGCGCAAAGTCGGCGAACACCTTGGGGTACATCAGGTAGGCGGAGATGTCGTTCTCCGTCGGCGCATGGCCGAGCAGCGCCTGTACCGCTGCGTGGGCGGCTTCCATGTCGGCCGGCGGCATGACGGCGCCGGGGCGTGCCGTGAGCGGCGCCATGCCATTGAGCACCTTGTCCTGCAGCGCCCGCGGAAAGCCCTGCTCGGGGAAGCCCAGGTCACCGCGAAACAGGGAGACGACGGAGTCGGGGAACTGGATGTTGCTGTCCGGTGCCAGCACCATGTCGGCGCTGAGGTTGTTGGCCACCATATAGAGCGCCATGTCGCCCACGACCTTGGAGGTGGGCGTGACCTTGACGATATCCCCGAAGAGCTGGTTGACCTCGGCATAGGTCGTCGCCACGCGGGCCCATTGTGGCTCCAGGCCCATGGCCCGGGCCTGTTCGCGCAGGTTGGTGTACTGGCCCCCGGGCATTTCGTGCAGATAGACGTCGGACGTGCCGGCACGCATCTCGGATTCGAAGGGCGCGTAATACGCCCGCACGTCTTCCCAATAGCGGGAGATTTCCTGGATGGCCGCGGGCAAGACCGCCGGGGCGCGCTCGGTGCCATGCAGCGCGCTGACGATCGAACCCAGGTTGGGCTGCGAGGTCAGGCCGCTCAGCGCATCGATGGCGCCGTCCACCGCATCCACGCCGGCGTCGATCGCGGCGAGCACGCTGGCGGCGGCAATGCCGCTGGTGTCGTGCGTATGGAAGTGGATCGGCAGGCCGGTCTCCTGTTTCAGCGCGCTGACCAGCGCTTTCGCCGCTGCCGGCCGGCATAGCCCGGCCATGTCCTTGATGGCGATGATGTGCGCGCCCGCGCTTTCCAGTTCCTTCGCCATCTTGAGATAGTAGGGAAGTGTGTACCGGCGTGACGCGTCGAACAGGTCGCCCGTATAGCAGATCGCCCCTTCGCACAGGGCGCCGGATTCGCGCACGGCCTCCATGGCGACGCGCATGTTGTCGACGCTGTTGAGCGAGTCGAAGACCCGGAACAGGTCGATGCCGGTGGCCGCGGCCCGCTGCACGAAATGACGGACCACGTTGTCCGGATAGTTGGTGTAGCCCACGGCGTTGCTCGCGCGCAGCAGCATCTGCAGCAACATGTCCGGCATGGCGCTGCGCAGCTTCTCAAGCCGCTGCCACGGATCCTCCTTGAGAAAGCGCATGGCGACGTCGAAGGTGGCGCCGCCCCAGCACTCCACTGAGAACAGTCCCGGCAGCTTGGCCGCGTAGTGCGGCGCGATCTGCGCCATGTCGCGGGTGCGCATGCGGGTTGCAAACAGCGACTGGTGCGCGTCGCGCATGCTGGTGTCGGTCAGCAGGACGGCTTTCTGCTCGCGCATCCACGCCGCGAACTTCTCCGGGCCAAGCTGCTTGAGCAAGGGGCGCAATCCGGCCTGGACGGGCGGGGTACCGGCATCCACCGGCAGGCGCGGCGGCCCGAACGTGCCGGCCGGCGCGGTGCGGCCGCGCATCTCGGGGCTGCCGTGCACGGTGGTCTCGCCGATGAACTGCAGCAGCTTGGTCGCGGTGTCCTTGCGCGCCGTGAAGCGGAACAGCTTGGCTTCGGTGTCGATGAAGCGGGTGGTGTAGTCGCCAGCGGCGAACTTCGGGTGGGAGACCACATTCTCCAGGAAGCGCAGGTTGGTCGAGACGCCGCGCACACGGAACTCGCGCAGGGCACGGAGCATCCGCTGGGCCGCTTCATCGGCCGTCGGCGCCCATGCGGTCACCTTGGTCAGCAGGGAGTCGTAGTAGGGCGTGATGACCGCGCCGGCATACGCGGTGCCGCTATCCAGGCGGATGCCGAAGCCGGCGCCGGTGCGGTAGGCGGTCAGCCGGCCATAGTCGGGGTTGAAGCCGTTCTCCGGGTCCTCGGTGGTGACGCGGCACTGCAGCGCGTGGCCGCGCACTTCGATGCCGGCCTGCAGCGGCACGCCGGACGCAGCGTCGCCGATGCGCGCGCCTTCCGACACCTTGATCTGCGCCTTGATCAGGTCGATGCCGGTCACTTGCTCCGTCACCGTGTGCTCCACCTGGATCCGGGGATTCACCTCGATGAAGTAGAACGCCGAGGTCTCCACATCCATCAGGAACTCGACGGTGCCTGCGTGCGTGTAAGACACCTCGCGCCCCAGGCGCAGCGCGGCCTGGCACAGCGCCTCGCGCTGGGCCGGATCGAGATAGGGCGCCGGCGCGCGCTCCACCACCTTCTGGTGCCGGCGCTGGATCGAGCAATCGCGCTCGAACAGGTGGACGAGGTTGCCATGGGTGTCGCCCAGCAGCTGGACTTCAACGTGGCGCGCCTGGCGCACCAGCTTCTCGAGGTACACCTCGTCGTTACCGAAGGCCGTCAGCGCTTCGCGGCGTGCCACGTCGAGCTGGGCGCGCAGGTCGTCCGCGCTCTCGATCACGCGCATGCCGCGCCCGCCGCCGCCCCAGCTTGCCTTGAGCATCACGGGATAGCCGATCGCCTCGGCAGCGGCGAGTGCATCGTCCAGGCTGCCCGTGAGTGCGGGCGTGGCAGGCATCACGGGCACGCCGGCGCGCTGCGCCGCCTGCCTGGCGGCGATCTTGTTGCCTAGCGTGCGCATGACTTCCGGCTCCGGCCCGATAAAGACGATGCCCTGCGCGGCGCAGGCCTGGGCAAAGTCCGGGTTCTCGCTCAGGAAGCCGTAGCCGGGGTGAATGGCATCGACCCCCGCATGCTTGGCCACCCGCAGGATCTCGGGCACGGACAGATAGGCCTGGGTGGGCTTCATCGCCTTGCCGACCAGGTAGCTTTCGTCCGCCTTGAAGCGATGCAGCGCGAAGCGGTCCTCGTTCGAGTAGATGGCGATGGTACGAATGCCCAGCTCGCTGGCCGCCCGCATGATGCGGATGGCGATCTCGCCGCGATTGGCTACCAGGATGCTCTTGATCTGTTTCATGTGGGGTGACGCTCATCGAACAGGCCCGCCACGGGCTGTATCGATAAGGATAGTGCCTGGCTTGGGCAGCGCAAGGCACTTGCGATTCAGGCCCGACGCTTCGGCTGCAGCGGAGCGTTGCACGCGACATCGCGTGCAACCTGTCCATCCGGGCGTGGCCGGCTAGCCGCGATGGACTGGCGATGGGTCTGGGAATGATTGATTAGAACAATCGATGGCATGGCACGTACAGTTGTGCGGCACGTAGGCGCCAGCAAGCTGGTGCCAGCCGGCGCCATCATAACAACGGAGACCACGCCATGTTCCATCGCCTTTCCGCCCCGCTGCGGGCCGCAACCCTTGCGCTGCTGCTCTGCGCGCCGGGACTCGCGGCGCACGCCCAGGAGCGCTATCCGGCCAAGCCGGTGCGCTTCGTCAACGCGTTCCCGCCGGGCGGCCCGTCCGACCTGCTGGCCCGCTCGGTGGCCGAGGTGCTGCAGGGCGAGCTCAAGCAGGCCTTTGTGGTCGAGAACAAGCCGGGGGCGGGCGGTAACCTGGGCGCGGGCGCGGTGGCCAAGAGCCCGGCCGATGGCTACGCGGTGCTGTTCGGCATCGATACCACCTTTACCGTCAACCCGCATATCTACAGCACCATGCCGTTCCGGCCCGGCGAGCTCAAGCCCTTGATGATCCTGGCCAGTTCGGGTTTGCTGGTAGGCACGTCCCCGTCGTCGGGCATCGCCTCCTTGCCGGACCTGGTCAAGCAGGCCAAGGCGAAGCGCTTGAACTTCAGCTCCGGCGGCAGCGGCAGCCCGGGCCACCTGGCCATCGAGGAGTTCCAGCGCGCCACCGGCCTCAGGCTGAACCATGTGCCTTACAAGGGCAGCACGCCGGCGGTGACCGCTGTGGTGGGCAGCGAGGTGGATGGCGGCTTCCTGGCCACGCCCAGCATGCTGCCCTTCGTCAAGGCGGGCAAGGTGACGGCGCTGGCGGTGACCAGCCGCCAGCGCTCGCGGCTGGCGCCGGGCATCGCCACCGTGGCGGAGCTGGGCATGAAGGACCTGGAGCATGAGGTACTGTATGTGGCGATGGTGCCGGCGGCCACGCCCGAGCCGGTGGTGCGCGTGCTTGAGCGTGCCATCGGCGATGCGCTGGCGCGGCCGGATGTGCAGGCACGCATGCAGGCGCTGGACCTGCAGCCCGAAGGCGTCACGGGCGCGGCCGCCGCGCGGCGCTTGTCGGAACTGTCCGATCGTTATCGTCAACTCATCGTCGCTACTGGCATGAAGGTCGAATGAAACCGAACCTGATCTATATCGTCGCCGACGACCTCGGCTATGCGGACCTGGGCTGCTATGGCGGGCGCGTGCCGGTGTCTCCGGTGCTCGACAGCCTGGCCGCCAACGGCCTGATGCTCACGCAGGGCTATGCCAACTCGCCGGTGTGCTCTCCCACGCGCTTTGCGCTGATGACGGCGCGCTATCAGTACCGGCTGCGCGGCGCGGCGGAGGAGCCGATCAACAGCAAGAGCCGCGGCAACAACACGCTGGGCCTGCCGCCGGCGCATCCCACCTTGCCCTCGCTGCTGCAGGCGCAGGGCTACCGCACGGCGCTGATCGGCAAATGGCACCTGGGCTTTGCACCGGCGTTCGGGCCGCTGCTGTCGGGCTACCAGGAGTTTTTCGGGCCCATGGCGGGCGGTGTCGATTACTTCACGCACTGCGATTCCAGCGGCCGCCACGACCTGTGGCACAACGACGCGGAGCACCAGGAGGCCGGCTACCTGACCGATCTGCTGTCGCGGCGCACGGTGGATTACGTGACGCGCATGAGCGCGCAGGGCGCACCGTTTTTCCTGAGCCTGCACTACACCGCGCCGCACTGGCCGTGGGAAACCCGCGACGACGCCGCGCTGGCGCCGCAGGTCAGCAACAACCTCTTCCATCTCGACGGCGGCAACATCCACACTTACCGGCGCATGATCGGCCACATGGATGAGGGCATCGGCTGGCTGGTGCGGGCGCTGCGCCAGCTCGGCCAGCTCGACAACACGCTGATCGTCTTTACCAGTGACAACGGCGGCGAGCGCTTCTCGGACAACTGGCCGCTGGTGGGCGGCAAGATGGACCTGACCGAGGGGGGCATCCGCGTGCCGTGGATCGCGCACTGGCCCGCGGTGATCGCGCCGGGCGGCGCCAGCGCGCAGCACTGCATGACGATGGACTGGTCGGCCACGATGCTGGACGCGGCGGGCGTGCAGGCCGATGCCGGCTACCCGCTCGACGGCGTGTCGCTGATGCCGTTGCTGCGCGATGCGGCGCACCGCTTCCACCGTCCGCTGCACTGGCGCATGAACCACCGCGACCAGCGCGCGCTGCGCGACGGCGACTGGAAGTACCTGCAGGTGGACGGACACGAGTACCTGTTCGATCTCAGCCGCGATGAGCGCGAGCGCGCCAACCTGGCAAAACGCGAGCCCCAGCGGCTGGCGGCGATGCGCGAGGCGTGGCTGGCGTGGAATGCGGGCATGCCGCCGATTCCGCAGGACGCCACGGTCAGCCTGGGTTACTCGGCCGCGGACATGCCGCAGCGGTAGTGATCCGGCCGAGCGACGCCGAGGCCCCGATCCGCGCCTTGGTGTATCGTTGAAGGCTTCCGCGAAACGCGGGAATCTTCAACGGGGACGCATCGAATGCTGACGATCTGGGGCCGTGCGAATTCGGTCAATGTGCAGAAAGTACTGTGGGCTTGCGAAGAACTTGGCTTGCCGTTCCAGCGGATCGACGCCGGCATGCAATTCGGCGGCAACAACGAGCCCGACTATCTCGCCATGAATCCTAACGGGCGCGTCCCGACCATCATCGATGGCGATTTTGTGCTGTGGGAGTCGAATTCCATCCTGCGCTACCTCGCCATGGAATATGGCAAGGCAGGCGCGCTGTACCCGGCCGCGCCCAAGGTGCGCGCCAGCGTGGACCGCTGGCTGGACTGGTCGCTGTCGACCTTGCAGCCGGCGGAACGGCCGGTCTTCTGGGGCTTTGTGCGCACGCCCGCCGCCGAGCGCGATGTGGCTCGCCTCACCGCCGAAGCCGGCGTGGTGGCGGGACTGTGGCGGATGCTCGACGAGCACCTGGAAGGGCGCGACTATATGGAAGGCGGCGTCTTCACGCTCGCCGACCTGGTGCTGGGCGCCTACGCGCGCCGCTGGTTCGGCCTGGACGGCCAGATCGACCGTCCCGCACTGCGCCATATCGAGCGCTGGTATGCGCGCGTTGCCGAGCGTGCCGGCTTCCGCCAGTATGTCGCGGCGCCGCTAAGCTGAGCCTGGATACCTTCATCACGGACCGATTCCCATGACTATCACCCTGCACACCTGGAACACGCCGAACGGACGCAAGATCAGCGTCGCGCTCGAGGAAATGGCGCTGCCTTATACCGTCAAGACGGTGAACATCACCAAGGGCGAGCAGCACCAGCCGGATTTCCTGCGCATCAGCCCCAACAACCGGATCCCGGCCATCGTCGATGCCGATGGCCCCGATGGACAACCGATCAGCGTCTTCGAATCCGGCGCGATCCTGCTTTACCTTGCCGAGAAGACCGGCAAGTTCCTGCCCGCGAGCCTGCGTGAGCGCGTGCCGGTGCTGGAGTGGCTGATGTGGCAGATGGGCGGCTTCGGGCCCATGCCGGGCCAGGTGCATCACTTCCGCACGGTCGAGCCGGAGGCCGACCGGCACTATGGGCTTAAGCGCTATTCGGAAGAAACGCGGCGCCTCTACGGCGTGCTGGACCGGCGCCTGGCGGAGGTGGAATACGTGGCCGGCGACCTGTCCGTGGCGGATTTCGCGATTCTGGGCTGGGCGTGGCGCCACGAGCGCCATCAGGTCCCGCTGGAGGCGTTCCCCAATGTCAAGCGGTGGTATGACGCCCTGTTTGCGCGTCCCGGCGTGCAGCGCGGCTTTGCGGTCAAGCTGGATGACCTGACCTGACCTGACCTGACCTGGCTTGACTTGACCAGACCTGACGCTGGCGAATCCATACAAGCTCCATACATCCGCCGTACCTCCTTTGCACAAACCGGGCGCCCATTTGACATGGGTCAAGAACCAGAATTGTGCGCCCCGCTAAGATGGTTTCCGTCATGGAGATGCGGGGGCGCTCTTCATGACTTGTCTACCCGTTTCCAGCATACGGAAACTTGGCCCGCGCCACGCAAGTGGGGCGGGCTTTTTTCTTTGCCGCTTGTCCGCCCGGCGCTATGGGTTCCCATCCGCCCGGCTCACCCGGTTGTGCGCAGCGGCCAGCGCGTGGCGACTGCTAATATGCCGGACGGTCCCCGCAGACGGGCCAGCGACCCGCAAGTCCATCCGGAGGACTCGAATGCCTCAGACACAAGCCCCTTCGCCGCACAACGCTGCCGTGCAAGACCGCGTGTTCCAGGAAGGCCACCTCTCGCTCGGCCTGACCTTGCCGATGCTGCAACCCGGCCAGGTCGTCGCGGACTTCCGCGAGCAGGTGGCGCTGGCCAAGCTCGCCGACGCGCTCGGCTTCCGCGCGCTGTGGGTGCGGGACGTGCCGCTGAACAGCGCCGACTACCCGGACCCGGTCGGGCATCTCGATCCCTGGGTGTTCCTTGGCGCGCTGGCCAGCCAGACCGAGCGCATCGCGCTGGTGAGCGGCGCCATCGTGCTGACGCTGCGGCATCCGCTGCATGTCGCCAAAGGGGCGATTTCAGTCAGCGCGTTGTCGCAGGGCCGCTTCGTGCTCGGCCTGGGCTCTGGCGACCGTCCTGCCGAGTACGCTGCGTTTGGGCGGGCTACGGCCGCACGGCGCGATTTGTACCTGCGTCACTGGGAGACGGTGGCGGCGGCGGTGGGAGAGCCTTCCCGGGTGATCCCGGATCAGGTCCATGAAGACACGCCCGAGTTTTTCCTGCTCCCCAGGCTCCCCGCGCCCATTCCCTTGCTGGCCGTGGGCTCGGGCGGGCAGAGCGTCGACTGGATCGCGCGCCATGCCATCGGCTGGATGACCTATCACCGCGAACCCGCGGTGCAGCGGGAGCGCTATCGCATGTGGCGCACGGCGGTTGAGCGTGCCGCGCCCGGGCAGTTCCGCGCCTTTGGCGTGGCGATGCAACTGGACCTGAGCGCCGATGCCGGCGAGCCGCCTACCACGTTGCCACTTGGCTATCGCACCGGGCGAAATGGACTGAGGGAGTTGCTGAGGGACATGCGCGGCAGCGGCACGCATCATGTATCGCTGAATCTGCAAGCGTCCGAACGCGCGCCGCAAGAGGTGATCGAAGAACTGGCCGCCGAAGTCCTGCCAGAATTTCACGCGGACTAGCCTGCTTGCCCACCGCTAAGCGATGTCGCGGCGCAGTGCCGCTTCCACGAACGCGACAAAAGCCTTGACCTTCGCGCTGGCCATGCGGCCGGTCGGAAATACCGCCCACAGGTCGACCGGTGCCAGCGTCCATTCGGCGAGCACCTGCCTGACTTCGCCGCTGGCCAGTTCCGGCGCGAACATCCATTCGGAGCCGATCGCCACGCCGATATCCGCGAGCACCGCGGCGCGCACGCCCTCGGCGGCCGTGACCCGCAAGCGGCCGGATACCTCGACGGATACCTCGGCGCCGCCCCGGTGGAATGCCCAGGCGTCGCCGCCGCCCTCGCGGTCGTAGACGATGGCCTCATGCGCGAGCAAGTCGGCGGGCACCTTTGGCTCGCCGGCAGCGGCGAAGTAGCGTGGCGTGCCGACCACGACCCGCCGGCTTTGCGCGATCTTCCTGGCGGTCATGGCCGAATCTCGCAGCGCGCCCATGCGCAGGGCGACATCCACCCCATGCTCGAGCAGGTCGATATTGCCATCCTCCAGCAGCACGTCCACCGCCAGTTGCGGATGCTCGGCCAGGAAGGCTTTGAGGTGCGGGACGATATGAAGCCGCGCGAAGGTGACGGCCGCGGTCACGCGCAGGCGGCCGGACAGACTGGCGCCCGAGCCCCTCGCCGCATGCTCCGCCGCATCCGCTTCCTCGATCGCGCGCTTGGCGTGCTCGTAGAAATTCTTTCCTGCTTCGGTCGGCGACAGGCCGCGGGTGGACCGCACGAGCAGCCGCACGCCAAGCTGGTCTTCCAGCTGTGCGACCGACTTCGATACGGAGGGCTGCCCGACCTTCAGCAGCCGCGCGGCGCCCGAGAAAGAGCCTGCCTCGATGACGGCAACGAATGTTTCCATGGCAGTCATCCTGTCCACGATGTGTTTCCTCTCATTGGATTGCCGCCGGGTTATGCCTCAAAAGAATGAATCATATTCCCGCGGCTCGCCTACCGCCGTGAAGCGGCTTGACCGAACATGATTCCAGCAACGTGCACCTTCGCATCGAGCAGCTTACTTGGATCAGATGGAGTAGTCATCATGTCACTGCAGCAAAAACTCGACGCCTTCAAGGCGGACTTCAAGGCCGGCAAGGCGCCGTATTTCGCACCACCGGAAATCCATCCCATCATGGAGCGGGCCACCGCTGAACTGATTGCCTCGGGACAAGCAGGCCGCGCGCTGAAGGCGGGGGACAAGGCGCCCGTCTTCACGCTGACGGACCCGGAGGGCGCACCGGTTTCCTCGGAGGCACTGCTGGCGCAAGGGCCTCTCATCGTCAGCTTCTACCGCGGGGTGTGGTGCCCGTATTGCAATATGGAACTGCAGGCGCTGGAAGAGGCCGCGCCGGCGTTCAGGCAAGCCGGCGCCAGCGTGGTGGCCATTTCGCCGCAGAACGCGGTCAATAGCCGCAAGTCCGTGCGCACCAACAAGCTGAGCTTCCCCATCCTCAGCGACACGCATAACGACGTGGCTGCCGCGTTTGGCTTGCGCTTCGCACTGCCGGACTATCTGGTGGACCTGTACAAGCAACTAAAGAACGACCTGCCGGCCTTCAACGGCGACGCGAGCTGGACGCTGCCGATGCCGGCGCGCTACGTGATCGGGCAAGATGGGACCATCCTCTATGCCGAGGTCAATCCTGACTACACGCACCGGCCGGAGCCTTCCGAGATGTTGCCGGCGCTGCGCCACCCCAAAGGCGGCAGGCAAGGGCAGCACAATCCCGTGTCGGTGTAATGGGTGAGCAAGACCGGCGCAATTGTACCGCCGGGTAGCCACGGCGGCCCAGGGAGCGCGCGGCAGGTGTGGCTGCCTCCCCTGGTGCCGCAAGGAGAGCACCGCTGGCCCTGGACTCCAGGTTGCGGCAGGAACCTAGTCCGGCTGGCGCTTCTTCAACAGGTAGCGCTGCGTGCCTTCCAGCACGAGCACCGCGGACTGGTTATGCACGGTTGTACGCATGGCCAGCACGCCGGTACTCCGGTTCGGCGCGAGCTCGCTGACTTCCAGCGTGGTGTACAGGGTATCGCCGACAAAGACGGGATGCAGGAAGCGGCTGCTCTGGTCGATGAAGCCCTTCAGGGATTCCTCGACCATATGCGGAAAGAGTCCGGCGCCCGCAGCAGTCTGGATCACGAGCTGGAAGCCATGGGCAAGCGTTGAGAGGGAAGATCAGGCTTGCCAGGATGGCTTGCGCTTCTCCACGAACGCGGCGATGCCTTCCCTCGCGTCGTCCGTCGCCACCACATTGCCGAAGCTCTCGACTGCCGAGGCGACGCCGCGCCGGTAGCCGTTGTCATTGGCGTGCATGAAGGCCTTGCGTCCCATCCTGACGACCACGGGCGATTTCGCGCACAGCGTCCGGGCAAGCGCCCTGGCCTCGCGCATGACGTCCTGCTCGGGCACCACGCGGCTGACCAGCCCGAGGGACATGGCCTCGGCGGCGTCGAACGCGCGTCCGGTGAACAGCAGGTCGAACGCGCGGTGGCGGCCAATCACGCGTGGCAGGTGGGTGTAGTGGATGGCGGGAGTCAGCCCGACGTCGATTTCCGGGTAGCCGAAGGTGGCCGTGTCGGCGGCGACGATCATGTCGCAGGAGATTGCCAGCGTCATGCCGCCGCCGCGGGCGGTGCCGTTCACGGCGGCAATGGACGGCTTGCCGAGGTGGAATTGCGCGTCGCACAGATCGTTGTACAGCTTGTCGACCAGGCCGTGGACCCGCGCCGGCGGCGCGCCATGCAGCGCATCCAGCAGCAGACCGGCGCAGAAGCGCCGGGGCAGGGCGCTGCCCAGTATGACGGCCCTGACCGAATCATCCTGGGCCGCGCGCCGCAGCGCGAGCAGCAAATCGTCGATCATGGCCTCGTTCAGGGCATTGACGGGCGCACTATCGAGGAGGATCTCGGCGACCCTGTCGCGTACTTCATACTTGACTGACGGCATGGCTATTCCTGGATTCATGCGGCCGTGGACAGGCCGTGGGTGTCATTGGCTTCGGCGCAGGCAACCACGCCGCGCGCCTTGAATTGTTCGATGGACTCGGGCGTGTAGCCCGCCTGCAACAGGATCTCGTCCGTGTGCTGGCCCAGCAAAGGCGGCGCGCGGTGCGCTTGCCGGCTGCCGCCGCGAAAGCGAACGGGCAAGCCCATATTCCGCACCTTGCCCAGCACCGGATGCTCGGATTCGGCGATCAGCGCGCGCTCGGCCACTTGCGGGTGTTCCAGCGCCTGGTCCAGCGTATGAATCGGGGAGCAGGCCACGCCCGCCTTGCGCAGCGCGTCCAGCCAGTAGGCAACCGGCTGGGTACGGATGCGCGCCTGGACCATCTCGACCGTCTCGGCGAAATGCGCGACGCGGGCCGCGTTGGTGGCGAAGCGCGGCGCATCGACGACATCCTGCAGCCCGGCGACCGGGCAGAAGCGCCGCCACTGCGCGTCGTTGCCCACGCCGATCATCACCGGCCCGTCGGCTGCGTCGAACACCTGGTAGGGCGCCATGGCCGGATGCGCGGTGCCCATGGGCCGCGGCACCTTGCCGCTGAGCCAGTAGTTCTGGGCGAGATAGCCCATGAAACCCATGGCCGTATCCAGCAGGGACACCTCCAGGTGCATGCCGCGGCCGGTCTTCTGCCGCTCGATCAGCGCGGCCAGGATGCCGCTGAACGCATGCATGCCGGTGCCAAGGTCGACCGGAGAGAAGCTGGCGCGTGCATGCTGCCCGCCGGGCTGGCCCATGGTGCTGATCATGCCGCTGAATGCTTGCAGCATGACGTCGTAGCCGGGCTCCTGGCCCAGGGGCCCCGAGCGGCCGTAGCCGGAAATCTCGCAGTAGATCAGCGCCGGGTTCAGCGCGGACAGCGTGTCGTAGTCCACGCCGAGCCTGGCGGCGGCGCCGCCGCCGAAGCCTTGCAGCACGACGTCCGCCTTGGCCGCCAGCGCTTGCACGATCTGCCTGCCTTCGCTGGTCTTGAGGTCGACGGCGAGGCTGCGCTTGTTGTGGTTGACGGCCAGGAAGGTGGCGGACTGCCCGCGGTCCTGCGGCAGCCAGGCGCGCGTATCGTCGCCGCTGCCGACCGGTTCGACCTTGATGACCTCGGCGCCCAGTTCGCCCAGGTACTGCCCGCACAAGGGGCCGGCCAGCACCTTGCTCAAATCGAGGACGCGAATGCCCTGCAATGCGATCATGAATGTGTCTCCGAAACAGGTCGACGGCGGACTCCGCCCAGGCTTGCGGGTGCAAGTCCGCCGTCGTGTTGTTGCAATGGGAAGCCGGGCGGCTACTCGGGCTTGATGTCGATGGACCGGGCCAGGGCCGTCCATCGCGCTGCGTCGCGATTCACATAGGCCTGCAAATCGGCGGGCGCCATGTGAAACGGCTCCGCCCCGCGTGCAATCAGCGCACTGCCATAGCCCGGATCGCTTGCGCTTTGCGCCACGGCCTGGCGCAGCTTCTCGACAATGGCGGGCGGCGTCTTCGCGCTGGCCTGCAGGGACAGCCAGAACTTCAGGTCCAGCGCGGGATAGCCGGCTTCCTGCAGCGTCGGCACATCCGGCAGCAGGGGCGAGCGCGCAGCGGCGGTGATCGCCAGCGCCTTGAGCTTGCCGCCCTGTATCTGGCCGATGGAGGTGGTCATGCTGTCGAAGAGGAAATCCACATTCCCGGCCATGACATCAGTGCTTGCCGGCGCGCTGCCCTTGTAGGGCACGGCCACCGCGCTGAAGCCCGCCTCCTTCTGCAGGAGCGCGCCATAGATATGCGGCGAGCTGCCGGCGCCGAAGGTGGCGTAGGTGAGATTGTTCGGCCGCTGCTTGCCGATGCGCACCAGGCCCGCAAGGGTGTTGACGCCCAGCTTGCTCGGGTGCACCACCAGCACGTTCGGCACCGTCGCCACCACGCCGATGGCCACCAGGTCGCGTTGCGGGCGGAAGCGCAAGTCGGGGAACAGCAGCGGATTGACGGCGTGCATGCCGACCGTGTTCAGCAGCAGCGTATAGCCGTCGGCGTTGGCGTCGAGCACAGTCTGCGTGCCGAGATTGCCGCCGGCGCCTGGCTTGTTCTCGACCACCAATGGCTGGCCGAGCCGGTTGCCCAGCGGTATGGCAATCAGGCGTGCCACGAAGTCCCCGGGGCCACCCGCGGCGAACGGGACGACAAGCTTGACCGGTCGCGACGGCCATTGATCCGCAAGGAGCGGGCGGGTGAGCAAGGATGCGGCGGCGCCCGTCAGGAATGTACGGCGGCTGAGTGCCATGGTGTCTCCGTGGATCATCTGTCTTGGAATCCGCGTGCGGTGCGCGGAAGCTGGCGTCACTATGGCCGGTCGCAGGCTATATGTCCAAGATAGATATTTGATACTGACTATATATCTGTGATATACCCAGCCATCTTGCCACCGTGCCGCCGACCGGCGGGCACCGTGGCGCGGCATGCGGAGACTGGCTTATGTCGATCGATATACGTGGACTCAGGTGCTTTCTGGCCGTGGTATCGGCGGGATCGATTTCCCGGGCCGCGGAGAACATGCATCTGGCGCAGCCGGCGCTGAGCCTGCAGATCAAGCACATCGAACAGGATCTGGGCGTTGCTCTCTTCATGCGCAGCCACAAGGGCGTTGTCCCGACCGCCGCGGGGCTGAGATTCGAGAGCCACGCCAGGGATATCCTCAAGCGGCTCGACGTCGCGTGCGAGGACGTGCGTGACCTGATGACCGATCCGGCCGGCAGGGTAGCAATCGGCCTGCCTCAATCCATGGCGAAGATCCTGACTGTGCCGCTGGTGCGCGAAACCATCCGGCGCTGGCCAAAGGTCCAGTTGCAGGTGGTCGAGCTAAGCACCGGGTATATCCCCGATCACCTGCTGAGGGGGCGCATCGATCTTGGCCTGACCTTCCAGGCGGATGCCGGCTCCGGCCTGCTGTTCGAGCACGTTGTCGACGAGGATCTCGTCTTGCTCGCGCCCCCGGGGCAGTTCGCCGATGCCCGCAAGACCGGAGCAGAACTGACCAAAGCAGTCCGGTTCAAGGACCTTCACCGCTTCCCCATGATCCTGCCTGCGGCCGAGCATGGCCTGCGCGCATTGATCGATGACTATCTGCACGCGCATCATGTCGAACTCTCGGTACTGGCAGAGGTGAATGCCATTCCGCAGCTCATCAATCTCGCCGCGCAAGGCGTGGGGTGCACGATCCTTTCCTACGCATCGGTCTGCGCCGAGTTGCGCAATGGCTTGCTGTCCGCGGCGCGGATCACACATCCGAGCATGTCGCGCCCCGTCTATCTGTGCCGGTCCGCCACCATGCCGCTGTCGATCGCCGTCTCGGCCGTACTGGACCTGCTGATGGATACGGTCCGGTCGCTGATCGCCGATGGCCAGTGGCCGGCCCGCGTGAAGGGCGCAGGTTGATAGTCTTGCAGGCTGACACAAACGGGCCTCCATGGTGAACGACAAATGGAGGCTGCAAATTTCGATGGTTTACATATTTTGTGATTTTATTGTTTGCCAAGTTGATTGCAGCCGTTTTTGTCGATTGATTCGATCAGGTCGGTCATTTTCTCCTTGTTGAGAATGTCTGCTCTCAATACGCTGGCTGAACCGCCATTTGGAAGAATGTCGGATGCTGTCTTCTTGAATAGGGACGGGGATAACGTGCGGAGTCCGCACGCGGCATAGAGTTTTGCTTCATTGGTAGATTCTTTGGATCTTATTATTTCCTTGAAGATCTCATTCGCCTCCCTGTTTTTTAGTATCTTTCTATAAATCTTCTCGTTTTCACTGATATGTCCAGTGAATCCCACCATGCCAAGCGAGAAAGTACTGGCATTCGCCAGTTTCTCCTTGTCACGGTCAATTTGATCGACATCTGTGCTGGCAAATGATTGGGCGCCGCCGATAGCGGATAGTAATGTCAGATAAATGATCAAGTTCTTCATGTCGTGTAGGTTTGAAATCCGTCGCTAATACGATCAGCCCCACCGGGGTACGGTGAGATGCGCTCTCGCCAACACGGCAATTGCAAATGAGAATTATACGCATTGGTGCCCTGAAGACCAATCGTCGGCGCTATCCGTAGCACGCGGGCCCCCCATGCACCCTCTCCTTGTTGCCGGGAGCGGGCCAGATGGGCCTGTGATGTTGAACGGGGCGATGCTGCGCCTGCCGGGATCGTGGGAACGCGACGCATGCAGGCCCCGGATGCCCTACGCTGTGCGCCAGCAGTCTTTGGGACATCATTCGCGGCAGGACTGCACCTTCGACCATCCCCCTACGGCATGCCCATATTTCCGCAAATTCTTATGCGGAAAACGTGCAAGGATCGGCGAAACCATTCGTTCCTTTCACATAGCCCCCTCGGTAGTCTTCCTCCCTGACACAAGCCTTCCCACGCAAGGAGGGCCATGAAACGCGGCGCGAACGCGCCATTTCACGACGAGAATACGGGAGCAAGACACATGATTCGCAAGCTGGCCATCGGACTCGCGGCACTGGCCGTCATCGGTTCCACCCAGACCGCGTGGGCCAACACCGCCCTCTTGAACGTTTCGTACGATCCCACGCGGGAGCTGTATGTGGACGTGAATGCGGCCTTCGCCAAGGCGTGGAAGGCCAAGGGCGGCGACGCGCTGACCATCCGCCAGTCGCACGGCGGCTCGGGCAAGCAGGCGCGTTCGGTGATCGACGGGCTGGATGCGGATGTGGTCACGCTGGCGCTGGGCTATGACATCGACGCCATCGCCGAGAAGGGCTTGCTCAAGCCGGACTGGCAAAAGCGCTTGCCGCACAATGCGTCGCCCTATACCTCGACCATCGTGTTCCTGGTGCGCAAGGGCAACCCCAAGGGCATCAAGGACTGGAACGACCTGGTCAAGCCGGGCGTGCAGGTGATCACGCCTAACCCGAAGACCTCGGGCGGCGCGCGCTGGAACTACCTGGCGGCCTGGGGCTATGCGCTGCGCCAGCCGGGCGGCAACGAGCAGAAGGCCAAGGAGTTCGTCGGCCAGCTGCTGAAGAACGTGCCGGTGCTGGATTCCGGCGCCCGCGGCGCCACCACGACCTTTGTCGAGCGCGGCCTGGGCGATGTGCTGATTGCCTGGGAAAACGAGGCCATCCTGGCGATCAAGGAACTAGGCCCGGACAAGTTCGACATCGTTGCGCCGTCGATCTCCATCCTGGCCGAGCCGCCGGTGGCGGTGGTGGACAAGGTGGTGGACAAGAAGGGCACGCGCAAGGTGGCGGAAGCCTACCTGCAGTTCCTGTACACCGACGAGGGCCAGGAAATCGCGGCCAAGAATTACTACCGCCCGATCTCGGAGAAGATTGCCGCCAAGTATGCGAGCAACTTCCCCAAGGTCAAGCTGTTCACCATCGATGAGGCCTTTGGCGGCTGGCAGAAAGCGCAGAAGGCGCACTTCGCCGACGGTGGCTCGTTCGACCAGGTCTACCAGCCTGGCAAGAAGTAAGACGCAGCCTGCGGCGGGCGCGCGCCCGCCGCGCATTTGCCGTGCCTGATCCCTGATTCCTATCCCGATTCCTATCCCGATGCCGATCCAAGCCGGCGCGCCGCTGCGCCATGTTTTGCTGGTGGCGCTAGTCACCGGCGCACTGGGCGCTGCCTTGCTGGCGATCGGCCTGGGCGCGGCCGGCGAGGGCCGGGCGGCCAAGATCCACAAACAGAGCTGAAGAGGCACGGACATGCAGGTCTTCTGGTTTATCCCCACGCACGGCGACAGCCGCTACCTCGGCACCTCGGTGGGCGCGCGCGAGGTCAATATTGATTACCTGAAGCAGATCGCCACCGCGGCCGATACGCTTGGCTATGAAGGCGTGCTGATTCCCACCGGCCGCTCCTGCGAGGATCCGTGGGTGGTCGCCTCCACGCTCGCCGCGGTCACCAGCCGGCTGCGCTTCCTGGTGGCGGTGCGCCCCGGGCTGATGGCGCCCACGCTGGCGGCGCGCATGGCGGCGACGTTTGACCGCCTGTCGGGCGGACGCCTGCTGGTGAACCTGGTGACCGGCGGCGATGTGTCGGAGCTGGAGGGCGATGGCCTGTTCCTGGATCATGCCGAGCGCTACGAAGCCTCGGCCGAGTTCATACGCATCTGGCGCGAGGTGCTGGCCGCCAGCCATGAAGGCGCTGAGCTCGATTTCGAGGGCAAGCACCTCAAGGTCAAGGGCGCGAAGGTGTTGTTCCCGCCGCTGCAGCGGCCGCATCCGCCGGTGTACTTCGGCGGCTCCTCGGCTGCCGCGCACGAGCTGGCGGCCGAGCAGGTGGATACCTACCTGACCTGGGGCGAGCCGCCGGCGGAGGTAGCGAAGAAACTCGCCGACGTGCGCCAGCGCGCGGCGCGCCATGGGCGTACCGTGAAGTTCGGCATCCGCCTGCACGTGATCGTGCGCGAGACCGAGGACGAGGCATGGGCCGCGGCCGATCAGCTGATCAGCAAGCTCGACGATGCGACGGTGGCACGCGCGCAGGCGGTGATCGGCAAGATGGATTCCGAAGGGCAGCGCCGCATGGCTGCGCTGCACGCCGGTGGCGGCGCACGCAGCCGCGCGGAATTGGAGATCAGCCCCAACCTGTGGGCGGGCGTAGGCCTGGTGCGCAGCGGCGCGGGCACGGCACTGGTGGGCGACCCGCACATCGTGGCGGCGCGCATCAAGGAGTACGCGGCGCTGGGCATCGATACCTTTGTGCTCTCCGGCTACCCGCATCTGGAAGAAGCCTATCGCTTCGCCGAGCTGGTTTTTCCGCTGCTGCCGCGCTCCGTGCGCGACAAGCTGCAGGGCAAGGTGCTGTCCGGCCCTTTTGGCGAAGTCATGGCAACCGGCATCGTGCCGCGCGCGGCGCGCGGGTAGGAGGCAACCATGTCCGCTCCCTTGACCCTGCCTGAACGCAACCCTGACTGGTTGCGCCATGCGTCTCGCTCGGCCGCGCCGTGGATCGTGCCGGTGCTGCTGGTGGTGGCGTGGCAACTGGCCTCGCAGCTGGGCTGGCTGTCCAACCGCATCCTGCCGGCGCCGCTCGATGTGGTGAAGGCCGCCTGGGGCCTGGCCGTGACGGGCGAACTGTGGCGCCACGTGTGGGTAAGCACCTGGCGCGCCGTGCTCGGCTTCACCATTGGCGGCGGCTTCGGGCTGGCGCTGGGCCTGCTGACCGGCACCTTCCGCCCGGCCGCGACCCTGCTCGACAGCACCTTGCAGATGGTGCGCAATATTCCGCCGCTGGCGTTGATCCCGCTGGTGATCCTGTGGTTCGGCATCGACGAGACCGCCAAGCTGTTCCTGGTATCGCTGGGCGTGTTCTTCCCGATCTACCTGAACACGTATCACGGCATCCGCGCGGTCGACCCCGGGCTGATCGAGATGGCGAAGAGCTACGGCCTGTCGGGCTGGCGCCTTTACCGCGAGGTGATCCTGCCGGGCGCCTTGCCCAACATCCTGGTCGGCGTGCGTTTCTCGCTCGGCCTGATGTGGGTGATCCTGATCGTGGCCGAGACCATCTCGGCGCAGTCGGGCATCGGCTACATGACCATGAATGCGCGCGAGTTCCTGCAGACCGACGTAGTGCTGGTGGGCATCCTGCTCTACGCACTGCTGGGCAAGCTGGCTGATTTGCTGTCACGCGGGCTGGAGCGATTCTGGCTGCGCTGGCACCCCGGCTACCAGGCGCACTGAGCGCCGCCGGCCAAGGAGAACCCGATATGCAAAGCAACCCGATCGAGCAAGCCGCGCTGGCCGATGTGCCCGCCAGCCAGGATGGCAAGGGCCTCGCGCTGCGCGTGCAGCAGGTGGTGAAGCGATACGGCGGGCGCCAGGTGCTGCACGGCATCGACCTGCAGGCCGCGCCCGGCGAGTTCCTCGCCATCGTGGGCCGCAGCGGTTGCGGCAAGAGCACCTTGCTGCGGCTGGTGGCCGGCCTGGAAGACAGCGACGGCGGTGGCGTGACGCTGGACGGCGCGCCTGGCAACAAGCAGCGCGAGGCGGTCCGGGTGATGTTCCAGGACGCGCGCCTGCTGCCATGGAAGAAGGTGCTGGACAACGTGGCGCTGGGGCTGCCGCGCGCGCGGCTGGCCGATGCGGCCAGGGTGCTGGGCCAGGTCGGCCTGGCCGAGCGCGCGGGCGAGTGGCCGGCGCGCCTGTCGGGCGGGCAGCGCCAGCGCGTGGCACTGGCGCGTGCGTTGGTGCATCACCCTCGCTTGCTGCTGCTGGACGAGCCGCTGGGCGCGCTGGATGCGCTGACCCGCATCGAGATGCAGGGCTTGATCGAGGCCTTGTGGCAGCGCCTGGGCTTCACGGCGCTGCTGGTCACCCACGATGTGTCGGAAGCGGTAGCGCTGGCCGACCGCGTGGTGTTGATCGAAGACGGCCGCATCGCGCTGGACCAGCGGGTGGCGCTGCCGCGTCCGCGCCAGCGTGGCTCGGCGGCGTTCGCGCAACTGGAGGACGCGGTGCTGCGCCGGGTGATGCAGCGTGATGGCGCATTGCCGGTCGATGAGAGCCAGCACGCGCAAGCATTGTTGTCTGCAGTGGACTGGTCGGTGGCGCGCACGGTCGATTCAGTGCGCTGGGCGATCTAGCGCGCAAACCCTGCCGCCAGCAAGGACGCCAGCGAGAAGGCAAACAAGTATGAAACAAAGGTCGCGCGGCCAGCTTTGAGCGAAGCCGGCGCAACCCGCTCAAGCGGCGGCAGCCACGGGTGAGCGGGCAACGTCACTCACCCGCGCGGCCGCCATCCGCTGAACCAAAGTTTTACGCATTTCTCATTTTCACTCACGCAAAGGAACTTCTATCATGAGCATTCAGGCGATCAACGTACGTAACCAGTTCCGCGGCAAGGTTGCTGCCATCATCGAAGGCCCTGTGGTCTCGGAGGTCGACGTCGAGACGCCGGCCGGCATCGTCACCTCGGTCATCACCACCCGCTCGGTCAAGGATCTCGGCCTTGCCATCGGCAGCGAAGTCGTTGCCCTGGTCAAGGCTACCGAGGTTTCCCTGGCCAAGCTTTGAAGCCTCGCCCGAGGCGCAAGCGCAACGCAAAGGAAATCGCAATGGCAAGCGCGAACGAAAGAGGCGCGGCACTGACGGCGCTCACCCACTACCTGGAAGCGCTGCCGCGCCGGCCAGAAAACGATCGTCAACTGTGGCGCGACGAGCGTGGGCAGGTGCAGGGCCAGTTCTATAACTGCTCGCTGACCAGCGCGTTCGAGCCGCTCATCACCTTGTCCAGTCGCGATGTGGTGGCGCACGAAGGCACGCTGCGCACGTACGCCGGCGACGGCGTTGGCCTGAGTGCATGGAAGCTGTTTGCGATGGCGGCGGACGATGCCTCCCTGGTCTCGCTCGACCGGCTGTCGCGCCTGGTGCATGCCATCAACTATTTTGCGGCCGACGGCGATCGCAAGCTGGTGCTCAACGTGCACAACCGGTTGCTGGCCGCCGTGGCCGACGATCACGGCGCGGCCTTCCGGCGCGCTCTGCAATCGCTTGGCCTGCCGATCGACCGGTTCGTGATCCAGGTGCCGGCCAGCGCCAACGACGACCTGCCGCTGCTGCTGCATGTGGTGGGCAACTACCGCCGCAACGGCTTTGCCGTGAGCCTGCAGGCATCGGACCCGGCGGAGGCCGGCGCGCTGATGGCGCACGCGCTGCCCGACTGGCTCAAGCTGGACATGCGCCGCAACTGGACCGACCGCCAGCTGGCCGGGCTGCAGGCCAGTGCCGACAGTGCCGGCGTGACGCTGATCGGGCGCCGGCTGGAGAACGCCGAGAATGCCGAGCGGCTGCAGGCAGCCGGCATCGTGCTGGGGCAGGGCAGCTTCACCGGCGCGGCGGTGAGCGCGCGCCACCTGCATGAAGTGGCCGGCGAAGTTGGCATTTAGGAGTTCGAGGGCGGGGTGCCCCGGAACGGATCCGGCGGCGTCCCGATGGCGTTGACCAAGGAGCCGAAATGACGCAGACGAAGAGGCCGGCCGCGCGGGAGCAGCGCGGCGGGCAGGCGGGCGCAAGCGGGCGACCCGCCGACGTACGGTTGAAGGTGCCCAAGGGTTTGCAGATCCTGACGGTGCCAGGGCTGCATGGCAGTGGCCCGGGCCACTGGCAAAGCCGCTGGGAGCAGCGCTTTCCCGACTGGCAGCGCGTAGAGCAGCACGACTGGTCGCGCCCGAGCCTGCCGCTGTGGGCAGAGCGCGTGTCCGAGAGCGTCATGCGAGCGCAACGCGTGGCCCCGCGCGGGGCCATCCTGGTGGCGCACAGCTTCGGCTGCCTGGCCACTCTGCGCCAGGCGGCGCTTGATCCCGAGGGCATTGCGGGCGCAGTGCTGGTGGCCCCCGCCGATCCCGACAAGTTTGGCGTGGCCGGGCTGCTGCCCGCGTACCGGCTGCCGTTTCCCACCATCCTGGTGGCCAGCCGCAACGATCCCTGGATGCAACAGCGCACCGCGTTCAGCTGGGGCACGCTATGGGGCAGCGAGCTCCATGATGCGGGCATGCTAGGTCACATTAACGCCGATTCTGGCGTTGACCAGTGGCCTGAGGGGCTCGCCTTGCTCGATGCCTTGATCCAGCGGATCGAGGCGGACGGCAGCGCCGGCCCGTCCGGCGACCGCGCCGGGCCTTGGGACGGCGGGCTGGAAGTGTCGTCTACGTTTCCTTATATCTAAAACGCCTAAGAACATACGTAAAGATTCGTTCTGTTTATAAGTCGGTATCTGCAGAATTTGTCTCGTAGGCCGGAGCGTTATGCGCCGGCGTCATAAAGAAGCCGCCCCCGCTGCTTCGGTTTCCAGCGAATCCCGCGCGGAAGCCCTTCTCCGGAGGCGGATACGACGGCACAGACGAGACAACATGCCACCCTCGATTTCCCTGGCGGACAATCCGCCCCCGGCGCGGCCGGATGACCGCCAAGCGCGCAAGAGCGCGCCCGCCAAGCCAGGCAAGCAGCGCTTTACCGTGCTGCCAGGCTTTGGCCTCTCGCTGGGCTTCACGCTGTTCTACCTGACGCTGATCGTCCTGATCCCGCTGTCGGCCACCTTCCTCAAGACCTTCACCATGACCTGGGAGGCCTTCTGGACCGCGGTGAGCTCGCCCCGGGTGGTCGCCTCCCTGCAACTGAGCTTCGGCGCCTCGCTGATCGCCGCCATCGTCAACACGGTGTTCGGGCTGATCGTTGCCTGGGTGCTGGTGCGCTACCGCTTTCCCGGCAAGCGCCTGATCGATGCGCTGGTCGACCTGCCCTTTGCCCTGCCCACCGCGGTGGCCGGCATTGCCCTGACCGCGCTGTTCGCCGGCAACGGCTGGATCGGCCGCTACCTGGAGCCGCTGGGCATCAAGGTGGCTTTCACCCCGCTGGGCGTGGTGGTGGCGCTGACCTTTATCGGGCTGCCGTTCGTGGTGCGCACGGTGCAGCCGGTGCTCGAAGACGCGGAGCAGGAGCTGGAAGAAGCCGCGGCCAGCCTGGGCGCCACGCGCCTGCAGACCTTTGTCCACGTGATCCTGCCGACCATCCTGCCGGCGCTGCTGACGGGGTTTGCGCTGTCGTTCGCACGGGGCACCGGCGAGTACGGCTCGGTGGTGTTCATCTCCGGCAACATGCCGATGGTCTCCGAGATCGCGCCGCTGATGATCTATTCCAAGCTGGAGCAATACGACTACGCGGGCGCTACCGCGGTGGCGGTGGTGATGCTGGTGATCTCCTTCGCGCTGTTGCTGCTGATCAACCTGCTGCAAGCGTGGACGCGCCGTCACCACCAGGCAGTGCGCGCTTCCGTGGCGCCGGACAAGGAGAGCTGAAATGGCCGGCGTCGCTACCAAGGGCCTGGGCGGCCGTGCTGCCCCCGCCGCGCGTTTCCGGGATGCCACGGGTGAAGCGCCGTGGGTGCGCTACACCCTGATCGCCATCGCGGTGCTGTTCCTGGCGCTGTTCCTGTTCATCCCGCTGGCTTCGGTCTTTTATGAAGCGCTGCGCAAAGGCGTGCAGACTTATCTTGATTCGCTGGTCGAGCCCGATGCCGTGGCCGCGATCCAGCTCACATTGCTGGTGGCAGCCATCGCGGTGCCGCTCAATGTGGTGTTCGGCGTGGCGGCGTCCTGGGCCATCGCCAAGTTCGATTTTCGCGGCAAGAGCCTGTTGACCACGCTGATCGACCTGCCGTTCTCGGTGTCGCCGGTGATCTCCGGCCTGGTCTATGTGCTGCTGTTCGGCGCGCAGGGCTGGCTGGGACCGTGGCTGGAGGCGCACGACATCAAGATCATGTTCGCGGTGCCGGGCATCGTGCTGGCCACCATCTTCGTCACCTTTCCGTTTGTGGCGCGCGAGCTGATCCCGCTGATGCAGGCGCAAGGCAGCGAGGAAGAGGAGGCCGCCATCGTGCTGGGCGCCTCGGGCTGGCAGACCTTCCGCCGCATCACGCTGCCCAATATCCGCTGGGGCCTGCTGTATGGCGTGATCCTGTGTAACGCGCGGGCAATGGGCGAGTTCGGCGCGGTCTCGGTGGTGTCGGGCCATATCCGTGGCCTCACCAACACCATGCCGCTGCACGTGGAAATTCTCTACAACGAATACAACTTCGCCGCAGCCTTCGCGGTGGCGTCGCTGCTCACACTGCTGGCCCTGGTCACGCTCGGCATCAAGACGCTGGTGGAATACCGGGCGAGCCGCGAGCACAGGGAAGACGAGAACTTTGCGCCGGAGAACCCGAGCGCTGGCAAATTGCAAGGACAGGCATCATGAGCATCCAGGTCAAGAATGTGCAGAAGCGCTTTGGCAATTTCGTTGCGCTCGACGATGTCACCCTCGATTTCGACGAAGGCCAGCTGACGGCGCTGCTAGGCCCCTCGGGCTGCGGCAAGACCACGCTGCTGCGGATCATCGCCGGCCTGGAACGCGCGGACGCCGGCCAGATCCTGCTGGAAGGGCGCGACGCCTCGCACCAGCATGTGCGCCAGCGCCAGGTCGGCTTTGTGTTTCAGCACTACGCGCTGTTCAAGCACATGACGGTGTTCGAGAACGTGGCCTTCGGCCTGCGCGTCAAGCCGCGTGCCGAGCGCCCCAGCGAGGCGCAGATCCGCGACAAGGTGCGCGCGCTGCTGGAGCTGGTGCAGCTCGACTGGCTGGCCGAGCGCTATCCGCCGCAGTTGTCCGGCGGGCAGCGCCAGCGCATTGCGCTGGCCCGCGCGCTGGCGGTGGAGCCGCGCGTGCTGCTGCTCGACGAGCCGTTCGGCGCGCTCGATGCCAAGGTGCGCAAGGAACTGCGCCGCTGGCTGCGGCGCCTGCACGACGAGCTCCATGTCACCAGCGTGTTCGTCACCCACGACCAGGAAGAAGCGCTCGAAGTGGCCGACCAGGTGGTGCTGATGAACCGCGGCCATGTCGAGCAGGCGGGCACGCCGGAGGCGGTGTACAACCATCCGGCCACGCCGTTCGTGTTCGGCTTTCTCGGCAACGTCAACCTGTTCCACGGCCGGCTCGAGGTTGGGGAGCGGGGCGGCCTGCTGCACACCGGCGACTCGATCCTGCCGGTGATCGGCAGCGGCCATGAAACCGCCGGCGATGCCGTGGCCTATGTCCGCCCGCACGATCTCGATCTCGAGCGCTATTCGCCCGGCACCGACGGCATTGCCGTGACGCTGCGCCGCGCGCTCACCCTGGGCCCCGTGGCCCAGCTCGAACTGGAACGTGAAGACACCCAGGAAGTCATCGAGGTGGCGCTGCCGCTCGAGCGCTTCCGCCACCAGGGCTTCCGCGAGGGCGAACTGCTCGCCGTGCGGCCGCGCCGGCTGCGTGTCTTCGTCCAACCCCATTCATCCGCCCCGGCTAGCGCCAGGGGCACGCCGGCAGGAGCCGCACAATGAACTTCCAGCAATTACGTTCCATCCGCGAGGCGGTGCGCCGCCAATTCAACCTGACCGAGGTGGCCAATGCGCTCTACACCTCGCAGCCCGGCGTCTCGCGCCAGATCCGCGAGCTGGAGGAGGAGCTTGGCGTCGAGATCTTCGAGCGTTACGGCAAGCGCCTGACCGGCCTGACCGAGCCCGGGCGTGAAATCGTGCGAATCGTCGAGCGCCTGCTGCTCGAGGCCGAGAACCTGCGCCAGGCGGGCGACGAATTCGCCGGGCGCCATACCGGCCGCCTCACGGTGGCCACCACCCACACCCAGGCCCGCTACGCCTTGCCCAAGGTGGTGCAGAGCTTCCGCCGCGCCTACCCCCATGTGACGCTGGCGCTGCAGGAAGCCTCGCCCGCGCATATCGTGGAGCTGGTGCTGAGCGGCCAGGCCGATATCGGCATCGCGACCGAGGCGGTGGCCAGCGAGGCCGGGCTGACGTCGTTCGAGGCCTACACCTGGCGCCACGTGCTGGTGGTCTCGCCCGAGCACCCCCTGACGCACCTGCCGGAGCCGACGCTGGAAGACATCGCCGGCTTCCCGATCATTACCTACGACGCCGGCTTCACCGGGCGCCGCAAGATCGATGGCGCCTTCGCCGCCGCCGGGCTGCAGCCGGAGATCGTGCTGACCGCCATGGACGCGGACGTCATCAAGACCTACGCCGAGCTGGAGCTGGGCGTGGGCATCATCGCCTCGATGGCCTACGACGAACGCAAGGACGCCGGGCTGGTGCGGATCGCGGCCGACCACCTGTTCGAGCCCAACACCACCAGCGTGGCCGTGCGCCGCGGCGCCTACCTGCGCGGCTACGCGCATGCCTTCATCAACATGTTCGCGCCCCACCTCTCGCGCGACACGGTCAGCAGCGCGCTGTCCGAGCCGGCGGGCGGGCAGGTGGTCGAGGCCTGACGGCTTCTGGGCCTCATTGGGCCTGGGCCTCATGGGTCTCATTGGCCCGCAGAGGCCCCGGTGCCGATCGCGCCGCATCCTCGCCTTTCGCGCCATCCGCTTTCCATTCGTCGCACGCCACTTTCGTCCCGGCCGTTGTCCGCGTAAAGTCACCACTGTCCGTGGCGGCATAGATTGCTGCCGTCACATGGCTTGATGCGCCGCAATATCGACGGTGCGCGGGTCCGCACGAGAGGAGAGCGCGATGAAGCAAGGCCGTGGCGGCAAGGGGCTGATCGCCCCGATCATCCTGATTGCACTGGGCGCGGTGCTCCTCGCGCAGAATGGCGGCATCCTGCCGGCCTATCTGCTACGCGAGGGCTGGCCCGTGCTGCTGATCGCCCTGGGCGCCATCGTGCTCGTGCGCCGCCTGGCCTGGCGCCGTGCCAGCCAGGGCGGGCAGAAGCCATGAGCGCACGCCCCCAAGGGCTGCTGCGCTGGCAATGGCAAGGCTACGCCCGCAATCACAACCACCCTCTCAGCCTGTTGCTGCATATTGTCGCGGTGCCGATGTTCATGGCCGGCAATGTGCTGCTCGTCTATGGCGTGCTCTCGCTGTCCGCTCCGGCAATCGGGCTGGGCATGATATGCATGGGCTTGTCGATGATGCTGCAAGGACGCGGGCACCGGCTCGAAGCGGTACGGCCCGAGCCGTTCGAAGGCCCGCTCGATATTGTCCGCCGCATCCTGGCCGAGCAATGGATCACCTTTCCTCGCTATGTGCTGTCGGGGCGGTGGTGGGCCGCTTTGCATGGCCGCATCACGGACGAAACCGCCCACGAAAATGAGGCGCAAGATGCGCATAAGCCGGGCAAAGGACGGCAGCGCCCGTGAACCGCCCCTACAATAACGATCAGTTGTCCCCGACCTTGCCCCTATGAAATCGCTGGATCGCTGTCCTGCCGCCATTCCCTCCCGGATCTCGATCCTCGCGCGCGACCTGGTGTTCGTGCTGTGCGCGAACACCATCATCGCCGTCAGCCTGAACTACGGTTTCCGCACCGGCGGCTCGCTGTGGCACAACTTCGTCTACAGCCAGCTGATCGGCCTGTCGATCTGGCTGCTGATCGACATTGCCCGCGTGCTGATCTGGTGGAACGACAGGCCGCGGCGCTGGCCTTTCCTGTTCCTGACCGCGGTGGCCGTGCCGCTGGGCGTGATCATGGGCAGCTGGACCACGCGCGTGGTCCTGAACGAGCCGGCCAAGTCCTTCGAGGAAGCTACTGATATGCTGCGCATGTGCCTGGTAGTGGGCATGCTTGCGTCGGCCAGCATGATTTACTTCTACTGGTCACGGGAGAAGCTCGCGCATCTCGAGCGGCAGGCCGCGCTCGATGCGCTGCAGCGCGAAGAAGCCGAGAAGCAGCTGGTGCGCGCGCAACTGATGGCCCTGCAGGCGCAGATCGAGCCGCATTTCCTGTTCAACTCCCTGGCCAACCTGGATTGCCTGATTGCCACGGACCAGCAGGCCGCAAGGCGCCTGTTGCAGCGGCTGATCGGCTTCCTGCGCATGTCGCTGTCCCACACGCGCGCCGAGCAATGCACGCTGCGCCAGGAGTTCGAGCTGCTGCGCAGCTACCTGGACATCCAGGCGTTGCGTTTCGGCACGCGCCTGGCCTATGAGATCGAGCTCCCGCCCGAGCTGGCGGAGGTGGAGATCCCGCCCATGCTGATCCAGCCGCTGGTGGAGAACGCGGTCAGCCACGGCATCGAGCCGTGCATGCGTGGCGGCAAGATCGTGCTGTCGGCCCGGGCGCAGGGCGACAGCGCCGTGCAGGTGGTGATCACCGATACCGGGGTGGGTTTCGGGCATGCCGTGACCAAGGGCTCCGGCCTCGGGCTGACCCATGTGCGCGAGCGGCTGGCGCGGATTTTCGGGGCGGCGGCCAGCATGCAGATGGAAGAAAACACGCCGCGCGGCGTGATCGTCCGGCTGACGTTGCCCGTTGTGCGCACGGCGGCGCCTGTCGCAGCCCACGCACCGCTGCCGGTGCCCGCGGGCAAGGCCGCCGGCGCGCGCGCAATCACCCCTGTGAGCGCCGCCACGCAAGGCATTTCCCATTCTTGAGGCGCCTCGCCGCTTAGGCGCTTAGACCGCCGCTTGGACTGCTTCGACCGATCCGCCCCTTACTCCCGTTTCCATGGCCCCGACCCTGTTGATTGCCGACGACGAGCCGCTGCTCGCGCGCGCCTTGCATGCCGAATTGTCCAGCCTCTGGCCCGAAGCGCAGATCGTCGCCGTGGTGCATGACGGCGTGTCCGCGCTGGAGGCGGCCCGCCAGCACCAGCCCCAGGTAGCGTTTCTCGATATCCGCATGCCTGGCATGAGCGGCATGGACGTGGCGCGCGAGCTCATGGCGTTCGATTCGCCGCCGCTGGTGGTGTTCGTCACGGCATATGACCAGTTCGCGCTGGAAGCCTTCGAGCGCGAGGCAGTCGACTACGTGCTCAAGCCGGTGCAGCCCGAGCGGCTGGAGGCCACCGTGCACCGCCTCAAGGCGAGGCTGGCGGCCCAGGCGCAGGCCAGCGAGGAGGGCGGCGCCGCCCTCGATACCGATCGCCTGGCGCAATTGCTGGCGCGCCTCGAGACGCTGGAGCCGGGCGGCGGCGGGCCCACGCAACAGGCGGCGGGCGCGCCGCAACATGGCTACCTGCGCTTTATCAAGGCACTGGTCGGCCAGGAGATCCGCATCATCCCGGTGGACGAAGTGATCTACCTGGAGGCGACGGACAAGTACGTCAACGTGGTGTCCACCGGCGGCGAGGCGCTGATCCGCACCAGCCTGCGCGAGCTGTCACAGCAGCTCGACCCCGAGCGCTTCTGGCAGATCCATCGCGGCACGGTGGTCAACATCGACTGCGTGGCCAGCGCGGTGAACCAGTCGCTGGGGCGGCTCGCGCTCAAGCTGCGCAATCGCTCGGAAACCTTGCCGGTGGCGCGCCAGTACGCCTATCTGTTCAAGCAGATGTAGCGCGCAGAGCACCCCTGCCATGGGTGGTTTTACTCTATGATGCGGTATTCGCAGCGCGCTTCTTGTGCCTGGCAGCATGGCCGGCGCGCCATGCCAAGCCCAGCCAGATAGCCGCCTGATGACTGCCGCCACCCTCGATCCCGTTCGCAATCCGCTGCGCCACGACGCCCAGGTCATCGGCCTGGTCGGGCTGGCCCACGGCGTTTCCCACTTCTTTCACCTGCTGCTGGCGCCTCTCTTCCCGTGGATCAAGGCCGAGTTCGGCCTGAGCTATGCCGAGCTGGGTTTGCTGATGACGGTGTTCTTTGCCGTGTCGGCCGTGGTGCAGACCGCGTCAGGCTTCGTGGTGGACCGCTTTGGCGCAAAGCCGGTGCTGTTTGGCGGCCTCGGGCTGCTGGGCGCGGCCGCCTTGCTGCTGTCCATCAGCCTGAGCTACGCGATGCTGCTGCTTGGCGCGGGCGTGGCCGGGATCGGCAACGGGGTGTTCCATCCCGCCGATTTCACCTTGCTCAACAAGCATGTTTCCCAGCCGCGGCTGGGCCATGCGTTCTCCGTGCATGGCATCTCGGGCAACCTCGGCTGGGCTGCGGCGCCGTTCTTCCTGGTGACCATTGCCGAGCTCGGCAGCTGGCGCACCGCGCTTGCCTGTGCCTCGGCGGTGGCCTTTGGCGTGCTGGCCGTGCTGCTGGCCTTTCGCCATGTGCTGGATCCCCGCGCCGCCGCCGGTGCGGCGCCCAGGCCGGCCAGCGCGGCACCCAAGGCGGGCGGCAGCATGCTGGCGTTCCTCAAGCTGCCGCAAGTGTGGATCTGCTGGGCCTTCTTCCTCGTCACCACCTTTTCGTTCTCCGGCATCCAGAGCTTCGCGCCGACCGCGCTGACCCAGCTCTACGGCATGCCGCTGACGCTCGCCACGGCGTCGTACACCGTCTACATGCTGTGCAGCGCGGGCGGCATGATCGTGGGCGGCTTTGCCGCGGGACGCACCAGCAACCACGACCGCCTGATCGCGATGAGCTTCACGCTGTCCGGCTTGGTCGCCATCGTGGTGGGGCTGGGCTTGCTGCCGGCCGTGATGGTGCCGGTGCTGATGGGCGTGATCGGCTTCGGCGCGGGCACGGCCGGGCCTTCGCGCGACCTGCTGGTGCGTGCGGCAGCCCCTGCCGGCGCCACGGGCCGGGTTTATGGCGTGGTCTACTCCGGCCTGGATATCGGCCTGGCCAGCGGGCCGCTGTTCTTCGGCATGCTGATGGATGCGCACTGGCCGAGCTGGGTCTTCTTCATGATCGGCGCCTTCCAGATGCTGGCGATCTTCACCGCCGTCACCGTGGGCAATGGCAACCGCTCCCGCCGCGAGGTGGCGGGCAAGCGAGCGGCCGCCGGCTGACGCCGGCACCCGCCCGGATCGCGCTAGCGCGATCCGGGCGGTCCCCAGGCCCCATGGTTCCGCATGCAGCCTTCCTTTTCCAATTTCCACTTTCCTGATTCGGGAGTCCTTCATGAGCTTTGCTACCACTGACCTGTGCGACGCCAATGAGGCACGCCTGGCCGACGGCTCGCTGCGCGTGCTGTCGCCGGTATTCCAGCATTTCGGCAAGCGCGCCGCGTTCTCCGGCCCGGCGGCCACGCTGAAAGTGTTCGAGGACAACTCGCTGGTGCGCGAGGCGGTCGAGTCGCCCGGCAACGGCCGCGTGCTGGTGGTCGATGGCGGCGGCTCGCTGCGCTGCGCGCTGGTGGGGGGCAACCTTGGCGTGCTGGCCGAGAAGAACGGCTGGGTCGGCATCATCGTCAATGGCTGCGTGCGTGACAGCGGGGAGCTCTCGGTGTGCGATATCGGCCTGCGCGCCCTGGCCCTGCATCCGCAGAAGAGCCAGAAGCGCAATGTGGGCGAGCGCGAGGTCACTGTGCAGATGCCCGGCGCCGTGGTGCGGCCGGGCAACTGGATCTATGCCGACGCCGATGGCGTGCTGGTGGCGGACACCAAGCTGGAGGGCTGAGCATGCCGGTGGTCTTTGTCTATGGCACGCTGCGCGCGGGCGAAGTCAACGACCTCAACGCGGCCGCGCGCAAGCACGGCATTGCCGCGCCACGCCTGATCGGCAGCGCGACCGTGCCGGGGCGGCTCTATGACTTCGGCACGTATCCCGGCCTGGTGCTGGACGCCGCCGCGCCCGGCGTGGCGGGTGACTTGTATGAGGTCGATGCCGCGCTGGTGCCTGTGCTCGACGAGATCGAAGAAGTCTATCCGGGCCAGGCCTCGTTGTTTGTGCGCGAGGAGCGCGTGGTGGCGGTTGGCGGTCAAGCTCTCAGTTGCCTGCTTTACCCGGTGGGCGAGGATGCGGTCGCCGGCTTGCCGCGCATCGATTCCGGCGACTGGGTGGCCTACCGGCGCGCCCGCTAGTGTCTTGTTCCGTTGATTCGCTCACAAAATCTACCGACATCGGCGAGGATTGCATCCGCAGAATGCGTGTCATAGAATGCGCTGGAAATTTTGGTTTGGCATAGTGGCCCCGCTGACTCGGGGGTGTCGCTTGTGGGCGGGGTTTTGATGCGTCTAGCTGCTGGCGCGGCTGTACGGGGTTGGCCAATTTAGAACGCGTGAGATGTCACTTCTCTTTACTCGTAAAGAGAAGTAACCAAGAGAAAGCGATCCTTGCAGGAGGCTGGCTTGTCGGGGTTGCGTAGCCCGGTGGTCTCGTCGTCATGCCCTGGGTTCTAATGGCCTCATGCCGTTACCGGTTTGAATGGCCGCGATCCTGCGGATGAAGCTGGTTTCGTGGTGAGGCTGCTCGGTAGCAGCATCCCTGCTCATCCACACATCTGCCGGTACCGGTGCGAAGCGCCACGATATATCACGCCGTGATGGTTTCGTGGTGGGGTGGACGCGGTGACGAATGCCTCGGCATTATTTTTTCGGTGCCACCGCGCCCACGACGGAAACGGGACGCCTGCAACTTCGTGGCCAGTCACTCCGCGAGCGACAGACGGCTTGAGTTTCGTGGTGGTTGCTACCGGTGGGGGCCACCACGAATCCTCGGGCATTGGCAGCGTCGTGGTGGTCAAAACTGGTAACGGCACGAGTCAGTTAGCACCCGCGGCCGTACGACGAAACCATTGGGGTCCCCAATGACGCCACGGCAGCCTCCTGCAAGGATCGCTTTCCTTTGGTCACTTTTCTTTACGAGTAAAGAAAAGTGACATCTCACACGTTCCAAAACGGCCAACCCCGCACAGCCGCGGCAGCAGCTAGATGCATGAAAACCCCACCCACAAGCGACACCCAATAGCGATGCACGCTGGTGGACGATATCGAAGTCTCTGCAGCCACCGCGCGCGCGGTCCAATGGGTGGAACCGTCAGCCGGCTTGGTATGCAGCGTCGTCTTGATGAGTTCCGCGACGCGCTCGTCGTCGATGGTGCGTGGCTTGCCGGGACGCAATTCGTCGTACAGGCCATTGAGGCGCCCCTCAAGGAACCGCGTACGCCATCTACCCCCCCCGTGGCACGCGTAACCTGCAGTCGCTTGGCTATCTCATTATTTGGCTCGCCCGCTGCAGAAGCTTCGCTCGTCCCATTGGCATGTTGGCGTCTCCCGTGCGTCGATACCAACATCCTGCAAAAATATAGATCCGTTAACAACGGAACGGGGCACTAGCTCGCTCGCGTTTGAAACGCCACGCCGCGCGCTCGCCGCGCGGCGGGTCTTGGCGTAGCATCGGCAACCATTCCATCGTCCGATGTCATGGTCAAGCATGCACGCTTCCAACTCCCTTCCCAACCAGCGCTTCGTCCAGTCCGGCGACGTGTGGCTTGCCGTCAAGACCTGGGGCGAACCCGCGCGCCCGGCCATCGTGCTGGTGCACGGCTATCCGGACAACAGCGCCGTCTGGCATGGCGTGGCGCCGCTGCTGGCCAATGACTATTACGTAGTTGCCTATGACGTGCGCGGCGCCGGCGGCTCTTCGGCGCCCAAAGGCGTGGCGGCCTACCGCCTGGAGCGGCTGGCGCAAGACTTCAGCGCGGTGATCGATGCCGTCTCGCCGCATGCGCCCGTCCACCTGGTCGGCCATGACTGGGGCTCGATCCAGTGCTGGGAGTTTGTCACCGAGCCACGCCTGCGCGGCCGCATCGCCTCGTTCACGTCGTGCTCCGGGCCTTGCCTGGACCATGTCGGCCACTGGATGCGGGGAAACCGGCGCCTGTCGTTCACGGCGCTTTCGCGCTCGCTGCGGCAGATGGCCTCGTCCTGGTACATCTATCTCTTCCACCTGCCGTGGCTGCCGGAACTCAGCTGGCGGCTCTGGATGGGCCGCGCCTGGCCGCTTTACCTGAAGCGGACCGAGCGTATCGATGCGGATCGGAATCCCACCCAGATCGCGGACGGCTGCTTTGGGCTGGCGCTGTACCGCGCCAATATGCTGCCGCGCCTGCTTTCTCCGGGCGAGCGCCACGCCCACGCGCCGGTGCAGGTGATCGTGCCGCTGCTGGATCGTTATGTCAGGCCGGCGCTCTCCGAGGATCTGTCGCGCTGGGTGGGGCGCTGGTGGCGCCGGGAGGTCAGCGCGCGGCACTGGCTGCCGCTGGCGGACCCCGCCGCCATGGCCGCGATGGTGCGGGACCTGGCCGGGCATATCGATGGCGGCCCGGAACCGCTGGCATTGCGGCAGGCACGGATGGCGCCAAATTCCGAAATTTCATAATGCGGAATGATGTTTTGCGCGGCAAAAAATGTAGATGCGAGGCACAACGGGCATTTCTCATGATGGAAGATTGCCTGCCACATCGTGAAAAATATCTCACAAGCCATTGATTATAAATAAGAAAAAAACTAAGCAAGGACTGCATTCCGACCTGTTGCGACGCGGGACGTTTCCCTACACTCTTATATAAGACACATGACCTGAGCGGCAAAAAACAGGGGTGGCGAGGCTAGCAAATCAGCGCCTCCTGAACACCCCCCGAAAGTGCCCCGGTCGGCAAGTCGGCACCACGGTCCGCCAAGCCAGTCGCAAGTTTTCAATGCCATCCCGCCTTAAACACTAGGAGAGTGAAATGTCCCGCGAAACCGAAGCAAAGAACCTGCAAAAAGAATGGGATACCAATCCCCGCTGGAAGGGCGTCGCGCGTCACTACACCGCCGATGACGTCGTGCGCCTGCGCGGCTCCGTGCAGATCGAGCACACCTTGGCCCGCCGCGGTGCCGAGAAGCTGTGGCACCTGCTGAACACCGAGCCGTTCGTCAACACGCTGGGCGCGCTGACCGGCAACCAGGCCATGCAACAGGTCAAGGCTGGCCTCAAGGCCATCTACCTGTCGGGCTGGCAAGTCGCAGGCGACGCTAACCTGGCCGGCGAAATGTACCCCGACCAGTCGCTGTACCCGGCCAACTCGGTGCCGCAAGTGGTTCGCCGCATCAACAACACCTTCCAGCGCGCCGACCAGATCCAGTGGAGCGAAGGCAAGGGCGACACCGATTTCTTCGCACCGATCGTGGCTGATGCCGAAGCCGGTTTCGGCGGCGTGCTGAACGCCTTCGAGCTGATGAAGTCGATGATCGACGCGGGCGCTGCCGGCGTTCACTTCGAAGACCAGCTGGCTTCGGTCAAGAAGTGCGGCCACATGGGTGGCAAGGTGCTGGTGCCGACGCGTGAAGCCGTTGCCAAGCTGACCGCCGCGCGCCTGGCCGCCGACGTGTCCGGCGTGCCGACCCTGGTGATCGCCCGTACCGACGCGGAAGCCGCCGACCTGCTGACCTCGGACGTGGACGAGCGCGATCGCCCGTTCTGCACCGGCGAGCGGACGGTGGAAGGCTTCTACCGCACCAAGCCCGGTATCGAGCAATCGATCGCCCGTGCCCTGGCCTACGCGGAAGTGGCCGACCTGGTGTGGTGCGAAACCGGCAAGCCGGACCTGGAGTTCGCCAAGAAGTTTGCCGAAGCCGTCCACGCCAAGTTCCCGGGCAAGATGCTGGCCTACAACTGCTCGCCGTCGTTCAACTGGAAGAAGAACCTGGACGACGCCACCATCGCCAAGTTCCAGAAGGAACTGGGCGCCATGGGCTACAAGTTCCAGTTCATCACGCTGGCCGGCTTCCACTCGCTGAACTACTCGATGTTCAACCTGGCCTACGGCTATGCCCGCAACCAGATGAGCGCCTTCGTCGAACTGCAGGAAAACGAGTTCAAGGCAGCCGAGAAGGGCTTCACCGCCGTCAAGCACCAGCGCGAAGTCGGCACGGGTTACTTCGACGCCGTGACCCAGACCATCGAAGGCGGCCAGTCGTCCACGACCGCCCTCAAGGGTTCGACCGAAGACGAACAATTCTTCGACGACAAGAAAGTGGCCTGAGGCTTCAGATCTTCAGATCAATAGAGCTGGTCACCTGAAGGGCGTGCGACCATCACGCCCCTCAATTAGGCGCCGCGCCGTCTCCCTCTCAGGGACGGCGCGGTTTTTTGCTTTTTGGCGCCAGGCTGGCAGGCGCCCGGCCCGGAAAGGGAGAGCAAAGGCCGGTATGCGTGGAAATGTCAAATATTGTGTCTGTATCGATTCTGACATTTTCGGTTCACTTGGGACGATTTCAGCGATATGATTCCGCCGTGTGCCAGAAGAGGCGCGCAGCAGGTCGCCGGTGAGCCACCGGCACATGTCCATATAAGTCACTGGCAGGCAACCCGGTCGGTGCACATCCCAAGAAGAAGATCAATCATGAAGCACAAACTCTCCCTGGCGGCCATCGTTGCTCTTTCCGCCTTTGTGGTCGGCTGCGCCGGCACCAATGTTGACGGCATGATGGGCGCCGGCACGTCGATGTTCAAGGCGGCCTCGCTGAGCGATGGCGATGTCAAGACCATGTCCGACCAGTCTTGCGCCGAGCTCGACAAGACCAACAAGATCGCGGCCGCCAACAGCACCTACAGCAAGCGCCTGACCAAGATCATGTCGGGCCTGCAATCGGGCGACCTGCCCAGCGTCAACGCCAAGGTCTACCTGACCAAGGACGTCAACGCCTGGGCCATGGCCAACGGTTGCGTGCGCGTGTACAGCGGCCTGATGGACATGATGACCGACGACGAAGTGCGCGGCGTGGTGGGGCATGAGCTGGGCCACGTGGCGCTGGGCCACACCAAGAACAAGATGCAGGTGGCGTACGCCGCCATGGCCGCGCGCGGCGCGCTGGCCGCCGCCGGCGGCACCGTGGCCGCGTTGTCGGCCTCGCAACTGGGCGAAATGGGCGAGCAGCTGATCAACGCGCAATTCTCGCAAACGCAGGAAAGCGCCGCGGACGACTACTCGTTCGACGTGCTGACCAAGAACAAGGCCAGCACCCGCGGCCTGGTCACGGCGTTCCAGAAGCTGGCCAAGCTCGATGGCGGCAAGTCCAGCATGTTCTCGTCGCACCCGGGCTCGGAAGACCGCGCCAAGCACATCGAAGACCGCATCAAGAAGAGCAGCTGATCCTGGCCGGCCTGGCCGCATCGGCGGGCCGATCAAGCAAAAAGGCTGGCTGCCCCGCTCGGGGTGGCCAGCCTTTTTGTTGACTGGCGCCCGGCGCCAGGGCGCACTTAGCGATACACGATCACCGGGATGTCGGTGTGCGTCAGCACCTTCTGGGTTTCGCTGCCCAGCAACAAGCCCGACAAGCCGCGCCTGCCGTGCGAGGCCATGAAGATCACGTCGCAGCCATGGCGCTCGGCCGCGTCGATGATGCCCAGGTAGGGCACGGCAAAGGTGGACATGTCGGCGTCGAAGCTGATGCCGTCGGCCCTGGCGGCGGTTTCCACTTCCTTCAGGTACAGCTTGGCCTGGCTTTCGATGCGGTCCCGGAAGGCCTGGGGCGCCTCCACCACGATCTCGCTGAACGGCGTGTACGGATATTCCTCCAGGCAGACATAGGCGGTGACTCGCGCGTTGATTGTCTTGGCCAGCTCCAGCGCGCCGTCGATGGCCTTCTTGGACAGTTCCGAACCGTCGGTGGGTAGCAGGATGTGCTTGAACATGCTGGACTCCTTTGGGGCGAATGGACCGCGTGGACCGAATTGACGTGTGGACGGAGGCAGGCCGCATGGCACCTGTCAGGTTTCATTGTAGGCAGGGGTGGCGCATGCAGCATTGCCCTAAATCAAATCGAACTACGAATTGACTGCCAGTTGCGGCTTGCTGGCGGCGGATGCCTGTTCCGCGCGGCGCCAGTAGGCCGGATTCCCATAAGTGTTCTTCAGGTGGTCGATGAACAGCCGCACCCGCAGCGGCAGGTGCTTGCGCTGCGGAAAGACAGCGTGGATGCCGATCGGCGGCGCCTGGAATTCGTCGAGCACCGTGACCAACCGGCCACTGGCAATTTCCTGCCCGACCTCCCACCAGGAGCGCCATGCCAGCCCGTGGCCATGCAGGCACCACGCGTGCAGCACCGCGCCATCGGTGCATTCCATGGTGCCGCCGACCTTGACCGTCACCTGGCGGCCCTCCTGCTGGAAGGCCCAGCCGCGCTGCACGTTGGCGCTGGCGCCGAAGGCCAGGCAGTTGTGGCGGGTGAGATCCTCGGGCACGGCGGGCACGCCATGGCGCGCCAGGTATTCGGGAGACGCCACCACCACGCGCCGGTTCTCCGCCAGGCGGATCGACACCAGGCTGGAGTCGGGCAGGTCGCCCAGGCGGATGGCGCAGTCGAAGCCCTCGTTGACGAGATCCACCACGCGGTCCGACAGGTCCAGCGTGATGGTCACATCCGGGTGCGATTCGATGAACAGCGGCACCAGGGGCGCCACGTGCTTGCGCCCGTAGCCCGCCGGCGCGGTCACGCGCAGGTGGCCGCTGGCCTTGACGCCGCCGGCCGAGACGCTGGCCTCGGCGTTGTGCAGGTCGTTGAGGATGCGCTGGCAGTCTTCCAGGAAGGCCGAGCCCTCGAAGGTGAGGCTGATCTTGCGGGTGGTGCGCAGCAGCAGCTTGACGCCCAGGCGCTCTTCCAGCGCATCGATGCGCCGGCCGATGATGGCGGGCGCCACGCCTTCAGCCGCCGCGGCCGCCGAAAGGCTGCCCCGAGCGGCTACCGAGACGAAGGTCTCCAATTGTTTGAAATGATCCACGAAGCTCGCCAGTTTTGTGCCTCATGCCGCCCAAAAGACAGGGTGGGTGAGGTAATGGGGTGGATTTGGTGCCTTATCTTTACACCGTTAGCGAAGATTAGTGGGGTAAAAGTAAAAGATCAAGTGACCCTGACCGACTTTGCCGCACCGCAACGTCTCCCTACAATGCTATGCATTCATTGGTGTACAGGCCCACGCAGTGGTGTTGGCTTGCCGGCTTTGCCGGGTTTGTCCAAAGGAACCGCTCCAGCTCATGCAAAAGATCCGCGCAGTCGTCTTCGATGCCTACGGCACGCTGTTCGACGTGTATTCCGTCACCGCGCGCGCGGAGCAATTGTTTCCGGGCAAGGGCGAGGCGCTGGCATTGCTGTGGCGCGAGCGGCAGATCGACTACACCCGCATTCGCTCGATGGCCGCCCCCGACGGCGCATACTACAAGCCGTTCTGGGCGCTTACGGTGGATGCGCTGCGCTATGCGGCCGAGCGCCTGCAACTGGTGCTGGACCCGGCCTTGGAGGCGCAGCTGCTCAAGGAGTACGCGTGCCTGTCGGCCTTCCCGGAAAACCTCGGGGCGCTCAAGCGCCTGCGGGCCGCCGGGCTGCCGCTGGGCATTCTTTCCAACGGCAACCCCGAGATGCTGGACATCTCGGTCAAGAGCGCCGGCATGCACGGGCTGTTCGACCACGTGCTGTCGGTCGATGCGGTGCGCATGTACAAGACCGCGCCCGAGGCCTACGCGCTGGGCCCCAAGGCATTTGGCGTGCCGGCCGGGGAGATCCTCTTCGTCTCGTCCAATGGCTGGGACGCTTGCGGCGCCACCTGGTACGGCTACACCACATTCTGGATCAATCGTGCCGGTCATCCGGCGGAGCGGCTCGATGTGAGCCCTTCCGGCACCGGGCACGACATGAACGACCTGCTCGAATTCGTGCGCACCCAAGGTGCGGCGGTTTGACGGCGGGCACCCCAACTCAACCATCGATCACAGGAGAACACTGATGGCCATCACGCTGCCTGCGGGCATGAAGATTACCGGCGAAATCCTGCCGGCCTACGAAGACATCCTCTCGCCGGCCGCACTGGCCCTGGTGGACAAACTGCATCGCGCCTTCGAGCCGCGCCGCCAGGAACTGCTGGCCGCCCGCGTCGAGCGCACCAAGCGCCTGGACGCCGGCGAGCTGCCCGACTTCCTGCCGGAAACCAAGAGCGTGCGCGAAGGCGACTGGAAGGTCGCGCCGGTGCCGCCGGCACTGCATTGCCGCCGCGTGGAAATCACCGGCCCGGTCGAAGCCAAGATGGTCATCAACGCGTTCAACTCCGGCGCGGACAGCTACATGACCGACTTCGAGGACTCCAACACCCCCAACTGGCACAACCAGTTGCAGGGCCAGGTCAACCTCAAGGCCGCCGTGCGCCGCACCCTCACGCTGGACTCCAACGGCAAGCACTACAAGCTGGCCGACAAGATCGCCACGCTGCAGGTGCGCCCCCGCGGCTGGCACCTCGATGAAAAGCACGTCACCATCGACGGCCAGCGCGTCTCCGGCGGCATCTTCGACTTTGCGCTGTTCCTGTTCCATAACGCCAAGGAACAGATCGCACGCGGCGCCGGCCCCTTCTTCTACCTGCCGAAGATGGAAAGCCACCTCGAAGCCCGCCTGTGGAACGACGTCTTCGTCATGGCCCAGAACGAAATCGGCCTGCCGCAAGGCACCGTCAAGGCAACCGTGCTGATCGAAACGATCCTGGCCGCCTTCGAGATGGAAGAAATCCTGTATGAGCTGCGCGAGCACAGCGCTGGCCTGAATGCCGGCCGCTGGGACTACATCTTCTCGTGCATCAAGAAGTTCAAGGTCGACAAGAACTTCTGCCTGGCCGACCGCGCCAAGGTCACCATGACCGCGCCGTTCATGCGCTCGTACGCGCTGCTGCTGCTCAAGACCTGCCACAAGCGCGGCGCGCCCGCCATCGGCGGCATGAGCGCCCTGATCCCGATCAAGAACGATCCGGAAAAGAACGCCATCGCCATGCAAGGCATCATCAACGACAAGAAGCGCGATGCCACCGACGGCTACGACGGCGGCTGGGTGGCGCACCCGGGCCTGGTCGAGCCGGCCATGAAGGAATTCGTGGCAGTGCTGGGCGACAAGCCCAACCAGTTCGACAAGCAGCGCGACGACGTCAACGTGGCGGCCAAGGACCTGCTGGACTTCCAGCCGGAAACCCCGATCACGGAAGCCGGCCTGCGCATGAACATCAACGTCGGCATCCACTACCTCGGCTCCTGGCTGGCCGGCAACGGCTGCGTGCCCATCCACAACCTGATGGAAGACGCCGCCACCGCCGAGATCTCGCGCTCGCAGGTGTGGCAGTGGATCCGCTCGCCCAAGGGCAAGCTGGAAGATGGCCGCAAGGTGACCGCGGAGATGGTGCGCGCGCTGATCCCGGAAGAGCTGGCCAAGGTCAAGGCATTCATCGGTGGCGACACCAAGACGTATGACCGCGCCGGGCAGATCTTCGAGCAGATGTCGACGTCGGAAGACTTCGCGGAATTCCTGACGCTGCCGCTGTACGAAGAGATCTGATCGGGCTGGCCGTACTGGCCTTGCCGGGGCGCCTGCCTCGGCGTTAAAAAACCCGCAGCCTGGTACTGCGGGTTTTTTATTTCCAGGCTCCAGGTAAGCCGACGCGATTCGCGCCCATGCCATCTGGCGTAACATGATCAGGACCAGGCTTGCTCTTGCCGGAATTTTTCCGCGATCTGCTCACGCCGACCGATAAGGCTTGGAATGCTCATTCCAGCAGGAGAGGCGACGATGCTTCAGGCTGCCCAGTTTATCGCTACCTTTTGCTGCACCCTGTTCTCGGGCGCAGCGGTCTACATTACGTTTGTCGAGCATCCCGCACGGATGGGATGTGACACGAAAACGGCGGCAACGGTCTGGGCGCCAAGCTACAAGCGCGCAACGCTGATGCAGGCGCCGCTGGCAATCCTGAGCTGTCTCGCGGGTGTGGCCTCAGGGCTGCTCGGGGGCGGCACGATGTGGCTGATTGGCGCGGTGCTCATCGGCAGCGTTGTGCCGTTCACCTTGCTCGTGATCAAGCATGTCAACGCGCAACTGCTCGAGGGCAAGCGCGAGCTCGCTTCGGCTGAAACGCGGATCCTGCTGGACAAATGGGGAAGGCTACATGCGGTCCGGTCCGTGCTGAGTCTTCTCGCCTCCGTTCTCTTCCTGGTTCTCTTGCTTCACCACTGATCAGGCGGATCAGGCAGATCAGGCGGATCGCGCCGATGCTACCGGGTCAACGTGGCCAGATAGCCGAAGGCAGCCGGTGCCGGCCATGCCGGCCACGGCCTCCCTGTCACGCGTCCTCGCCTCACGCCGCAGCTAGCGTGGCATCAGCTGGCTTCCACAGCGCACCCGCATAAAGCGCCGCACCAAAATCCGCCGGCACGTCGCCGCGAATCCGCTGTTCATGCAGCGCCAGGTCCGCCAGCAGCAGATCGCGGCTGATGCGGGCGACAGAGCCTGGGATATCGCGCCGCATGCTGGGCACATCGCCCAGCGGCACGCCGACGCTGGCGAAGCCAGCAGGGTTGTGCACGTGGAGATTGCGCAGCCACGGCGCGGCGCCTGGTGTTTTCTCAAGGTACTCAAGGCCGCTGCCCAGATAGGGCGACGCGGCGAGTTCGTCGTCGCGTGCGTCGGCCGGGGCTGCATAGCGGTCTCGCCAGCGCAGGATATGCGGCGCGATGTCGGCCAGTTCCGGACGAGCCGACGGATCCACCAGATAGCCCGTGCCGGCAATCGCGAAGTCGAAGCGCAGGGTCTCGCCTTGCACCTGGGTGACGATGCGGCCGGATTCCACCTCGGCGCCGGACAGCGACGTGCCCAGGTGCAAATGGAATTGCGGGAATTTGAGCACCCGCTCAACGGAATCGGCCGGTGGCGTGGAGCCGGCGCGGCGATAGCGGATGGCTTGCTCCCAGCGCGTGGCGTCGGGCAGGGCGTGGTAGTTGTCGTAAAGGCCGGGGTAGGCGCGCACGCGCGATACCGGCGTGGCGGCGATATGGTCGCGGCGCGCGAACAGGTGCACGGCAGCCGCGCCGGATTCCAGCGCCACGGCGGCGGCGTCGAAGGCGGATGCCGCCGCGCCCAGCACGGCGATCGTCTTGCCGCGCAGCGCGTCGAAGTCGATGGCATCGGCCGTATGCGCGGCCAGCCCGGCGGCCACGGCCCGCGACAGCACGGCTGGCACGAACGGTGCGCCATTGCCGGCCACGCCATTGGCCAGGAGGACCTTGCGCGCCGTCTCGATGCGCGGCTGCCCGTTCACTTCAAGATGCAGCCGGAAGTGCTGCACCGCGGCGCCGGTTACGGGTTCGATGCGTACCACCCGCGTGGCATAGCGCACCTGCACGCCGAGGAAGCTCCGGTACCAGTCCAGGTAATCGGCCCAGGCCAGGCGAGGAATGCGGTCGATGGCGGCATAGGCCTCGGCCCCGTGCCGCGCTTCATACCAGGCCTGGAAGCCCAGCGTGGGCAGGCCAAGCTCCGGCCCGACCAGGTTCTTGGGCGTGCGCAGCTTCTGCATGCGGGCGCGCGTGCGCCAGACGCCGGCCAGCGCGCCGTCGGGCGCGGCGTCCAGCACCGTCACGCGGCCGATGCCCGCGCGGCGCAGCGCGAAGGCGTAGGCGCTGCCGCTCTGGCCGCCGCCGACGACGGCCACGTTGTGGTCGATGCCGGCGTGGTCCGGCACCCAGTTGTCTGGCGCGGGACCGAGCAGGCGCAGTGTTTCACGCGCGAGGAAATCGGGGTCGGAAGCGGGGAGGGAAGAGGTAGTAGTCATGCGGCAGCGGCAAGGGTTTGGGCGGCGGATCTGGAGGAAGCGGCTGGATGCGCGGGGCGCTTGAGCCCAAGGTGCTCGCGCAGCGTGCTGCCGTCGTACTCCGCGCGGAACAGGCCGCGGCGGCGCAGCTCCGGCAGCACCAGTGCGATGAAATCGGTGAGCCCGCCCGGCAGCACCGGCGACATGATGTTGTAGCCGTCGGCGCCGTATTTGCGGAAGCGCTCTTCGAGCTGGTCGACGATCTGCTCTGGCGTGCCGATCACCTGCCAGTGGCCGCGGGCACCCGCAACGCGCTGGTAGAGCTGGCGGATGGTCAGGTTCTCGCGCCGCGCCAGGTCGATCACCAGCCGCTGGCGGCTCTTGCTGGCATTGGTCTCGGGCAGCTCGGGAATCGGGCCATCGAGTGCATAGCCCGACAGGTCGAAGCCGCCGGTCAGGCCGGACACCAGCGCCAGGCCGACCACGGGGTCGATCAGCGCTTGCAGCTGCTCGAATTTCTCCTTGGCTTCGCTTTCGCTCTGGCCCACCACGGGGAATACGCCGGGCAGGATCTTCAGGTCGTCCGGCTCGCGCCCATACCTCGCGAGCCGGCCTTTGACGTCGGCGTAGAAGGCCACGGCATCCTCCACGGTCTGCTGCGCCGTGAACACGGCTTCGCCTGTGCGTGCGGCCAGTTCCTTGCCGGCTTCGGAGGAGCCGGCCTGTACCACGACCGGATGGCCCTGCGGCGTGCGCGACACATTGAGCGGCCCCTGCACCGAGAAATGCTTGCCCTTGTGGCGCAGCACATGGCGCCTGGCGGGCTCGTAGTAGCGGCCGCTGGCCTTGTCACGCAGGAAGGCATCGTCTTCCCAGCTGTTCCACAGCCCGGTGACCACGTCGGCGAACTCGGCAGCGCGCTCGTAGCGGTCGGCATGGGCGAAATGGTGGTCGCGGTTGAAGTTGCGGGCTTCGTGCTCGTTGGACGAGGTGACCAGGTTCCAGCCGGCGCGCCCGCCCGAGATATGGTCCAGCGAGGCGAACTTGCGCGCTACGTGATAGGGCTCGTTGAAGCTCGTCGAGGCGGTGCCGACCAGGCCGATGCGATCGGTCACCGCGGCCAGCGCGGATAGCAGCGTGATGGGCTCGAACTGCGCCTGGTAGCTGTGCGCGGTGCGGCTGAGGAACTCGACATCGTCGCCGCGCGTGCCTACACCGTCGGCCAGGAAGACCAGGTCGAACTTCGCCGCCTCGGCGGCCTGGGCGAGCGCGACGTAGTGCTTGAAGTCGATGCCCGCGTCGGCCTTGGCATCGGGATGGCGCCAGGCGGCGATATGGTGGCCGCTGGGGTAAAGGAAGGCGCCCAGGCTGAGGAAACCGCTACGTTGAGCCATGATTGCTTGTCGGTTATTTGCTGGTGTCAGTTGTTTGCTTGGATCAGGGATATCAGGCGGCCTTGCGAGCGCTTCGCCGGCCCTGTGGCCGTGCCAGCCCCAGGTGCTCGCGCAGCGTGCTGCCTTCGTACTCCGTGCGGAAGATGCCGCGCCGTTGCAGGATCGGCACCACGCCGTCGACAAAGTCCTGCAGCCCGTCGGGCAGCGCATCCGGCATCAGGTTGAAGCCATCCGCCGCGCCATGCCGGAACCAGTGCTCGATGTCGTCGGCGATTTGCTCAGGCGTGCCCACGATCACGCGATGCCCGCCGCCGCCCGCCAGCTCGCGGATCAGTTCGCGCACGGTGTAGCCATGGCGCCGCGCCAGCGCCAGCGTGGCGTTGAAGAAGGTGTGGTTGCCATTGCCGTTGGCGGGCAGGACAAGGTGGTCCGGCAGCCGCTCGTCCAGCTTCAGGCGGTCCGGCGTAATGCCTAGCGTGCCGGCCAGCCGCGCCAGGCTATAGTCCCAGGGAATCAGGTCGATCAGCGCGTCGCGCCGCTGGCGTGCCTGCGCTTCGGTGGCGCCGATGATGGTGGTCAGGCCCGCCAGCACCCGCACGGCGTCGGGCCCGCGCCCGAGCGCCTGCGCGCGCGCTTTCAGCTCGCGCCCGTAGGCCAGCGATTCCTCGAAGGATTGCGACGCCGAGAACACGGCCTCGGCATGGCGTGCGGCCAGCTCGCGCCCGTCGGCGGAGCCGCCGGCCTGCACCAGCACCGGATGGCCTTGCGGCGAGCGCGGCAGGTTGAGCGGCCCATGCACGCTGAAATGCTCGCCATGGTGCGCGATCGGCTGCACCTTGGCGGTGTCGACGAAGCGGCCCGATGCCTTGTCGCCGATAAAGGCGTCGTCCTCCCAGCTGTCCCACAGCGCCTTGACGACGGTGGTGAACTCGGATGCGCGCGCATACCGCTGCGCGTGGTCCGGTGCCGCATCGCGCCCGAAGTTGCGCGCCGAGGGCGCATCGGCCGTGGTGACCACGTTCCAGCCGGCGCGCCCCGCGCTCACATGGTCCAGCGTGGCAAAGCGACGCGCGATGTTGTAGGGCTCGTTGTAGCTGGTGGACGCCGTGCCGACCAGGCCGATATGCGTGGTCGCCGCCGCGATGCAGGCCAGCAGCACCGTCGGCTCCAGCACGGGGATCGGGCGGAAATGGATCTGATCGACGATGGCGGCGTTGTCCGCCAGGAACACCGCGTCGAGCTTGCTGGCTTCGGCAATCTGCGCCACGCGGATGTAGTGCCGCACGTCGGTAAAGGCGGTGGGATCGCTCTCGGGCAGCCGCCAGGCCGACGGCACGAAGCCCGAGTGCAGGATGTTGATATTGAGGTGGAGCTGGCGCGCTCGGCTCGATGCACTCATTGGTAGGTCCCCGGTTCGGGATGGCCTTCGCCCAGCACCCAGCGGCCGACGTTGCGGGTCTTGTACTCGGACGGGTTGTGCAGGGTATGGATGCGCACGTTGCGCCAGAAGCGGTCCAGGCCGGTCTTGCGCACCGCCGAGCGCGCGCCGGTGACCTCGAAGATCTCGCTGGAGACCTGCAGCGCGACCTCGCCAGCCAGCACGTTGGCCGCCGCGATGGCCACGGCCGCTGCGCCGCGTTCCTCGGCGGCGAGCGCTTCTCCGCGCGCAATCACGCCGTCGAGCGCAAGCAGCGCGCGGTCGGCCAGCGCGGTGGCGGCCTGGGTCTTGACCCAGAGCTCGCCGTATTGCCGGCGCACCCACGGGTCGTCGACATGGCGCTCCACGCCCGAGTGGATCCACGGGCGCGACTGATGCACCGTGTATTCGCGCCCCGCGCGCAGCGCGCCCTGCGCCGTGCCGATAAACACATTGAGCAGCACGCTTTGCTGCTGCAGCGGCGTGACCGTGCGGTAGGGCTCGGCCGGCGCGCCGGTGGGGTTCAACGGCACTGGCTGGCCGAGCACTTCGCTCTCGTGCACGTGCACACCCCGGTAGGTGACGCGGCCGCTGCCGGTCTGGCGCTGGCCGATGCCGTCCCAGTCGTCCTCGATCACGATGCCTTGGCGGTCCGCGGGAATCGCGGCAAAGCGGCGCTCGCCGCTGTCGGCGTCTTCCCAGGCAATCGCCAGGAAGTCGGCCACATGCGAACCGGAAGTGAAGGGGCGATAGCCGTCCAGCACGAACCATTCGCCTTCGCGCCGGCCAAACAGGCTCTTGGAAAAGCTGTTCGCCGTGTTGCCCCAGAACCAGTTGCCCTCGGCCGAGCGGCGCCACAGGCTCAAAGCCTTCTGCGGCGCGTTGCGCAAGCGCGGGCTCAGCAGGCTGCTGTAGTGATAGCCGAACAGATGGCCGAGCGAGCCATCCACCTGCGCGAACAGGCGCGTGATGCGCAGCACGGTCGACCAGGTTTCGCCCTCGCCGCCGATTTCGCGTGGCAGCAGCAGCGCAAGCAGGCCGTGCTCCTTGAGCAAGCGAATCTGCTCGGCCGGTTTCCCGCCGGCCTGGTCGCGGGCGATGGCGTCTTTGGCGAAGCGATCGCGCAGTGCGACGGCGCGGGCGATGAATGGGTTGCTGGTGTCGGGCTCGAACAGCGTGGGCGCTGGTTCAGCCTGTGCGTGGAGATAGGCGACGTTGGCGGTCATGATGGGGTCTCGGTCGGTAGCCGTAATCGAATGTTGGGCGCGCAGGCCAGCAGTCGCGGCTCATGGTGTTCGGCGGGTTCAGCGATAGATGGCAGGCGAGGGGAATTCGCCCGTGAGCAACCATGTGCCCACCGTGCGTTTCTTGTACTCGGCCGGGTTGTGCAGCGTGTGGGTGCGCACGTTGCGCCAGAAGCGGTCGAAGCCATTGGCGTTGGTGGCAGAACGCGCGCCCATCACCTCGAAGATCTCGTTCGATACGGCCAGTCCGGTCTCCCCGGCGTACAGGTTGGCGGTAGCCAGCTCGATGGCTACCGGCCCGCGCTGCGCCAGCGTCAGCGCCTGTCCGTAGCCATAGATCGCATCCAGGCTGCGCGCCGCCTGGTCGGCCAGCTCGGTCGCCGCCAAGGTGCGGATGGCGAGCTCACCGTATTTGCGCTGGACCCACGGATCATCGACATGGCGCTCCACGCCCGAGTGGATCCACGGACGCGATTGCGTGGCGGTGTAGGCGCGGCCTTCGTCCAGCGCGCCCTGTGCCGTGCCGACGAACACATTGAGCAGCACGCTTTGCTGCAACAGCGTGGTCAGCGATGCGAAAGGGGTGAGCGGATCGTCAGGCTTGCCAAGCAGCTCGTCGTCGCGCACCAGCACGCCGTTGAACGTCACGGTGCCGCTGCCGGTCTGGCGCTGGCCGATGCCGTCCCAGTCATCCTCGATCACGATGCCCGCGCGATCCGCCGGCACCACGCCCATCAGGCGCTGGCCGAGCGCATTCTCCCAGGCAAGCTGGATCACGTCCGCCACATGGCTGCCGCTGGAGAAGGGTCGGAATCCGGTGACCAGCCAGCCATCGTTGCCGGGCGCGCGCTGCGCGCTGGACGTCTTCGACAGCGCATTGCCCGAGTTGCTCCACAGCCATTGCTCCTTGGCAGCGGCGCGCAGCCAGCGCTCCTGCTGCGCGGGCGTGCCGCGCGCCTGCACGGCGTGCACGGGCAGATGGTGGTAGCCGAACAGGTGGGCCAGCGAGCCATCGGTACGCGCGAATTCCCGCACCACGCGCAGCAGTGACAGCCACGAGGCACCGCCCCCGCCGTACGCCGTGGGAATGCCGGCTGAGAGCAGGCCGCTTTCCTTGAGCAAGCGGATTGGTTCGATGGGCCGGCCGCCAGCCTTGTCGCGGGCGACGGCATCGGTATGGAAGGCCTCGCGCAGCACCACTGCGCGGGCGACGAAGGGATCGCTCAGATCCGGACCGAAGTTGGGCATGCCGGGTTGTCTTCTCAATGTTGCACCCGAGACACGATAGAACAAGGTTGTCGCGCCACCAACGAAGCAAACCGCGCTTGCATATCCACTTTTGTGGATGGCCGTTCGCCGCATCACTGCGCGCAGAAATTTCCCTGCGCCAATTCAGACGGCGCCCACGCCCTGTGCCGCGGTCCCACGGAACAATGCATCCGTCTCTACTCCCACGACCTGATTTTGCAAACATTGAATCCGGACCCCGGCCTGACGCCGCGCGCAGCCGTGGCGCATGGCGGCTTGCAAGGCCGCGAGCTGACCCTGGCGCAACTGCAGGAGGCCGCGCAGCGGATTCCAAGCGCGGGATTGCGACACCGAGAGAAGAGATGGACATCATTCGCGCCAGGCTGAATGTGGCAGAGGCGCACGCAAAGGAGCTAGAGGCATGGCAAAGCGCACGATTGACGGCATCGAGATCGAAACGGGCTCCGGCAATGTCTTTGCCGACCTGGGCCTGCCCGATGCCGAGAAGCTCAAGATCAAATCCGGCCTCGTGATCGAGATTGCGCGCGCCGTGCGTCGCCTCGGGCTGACCCAGGAAGAAGCGGGGCGCCGGATGGGCATTGCGCAGCCGAAGGTGTCGAGCATGCTGCGAGGTGACTTCGCCAATTTGTCCGAACGCAAATTGATGGAGTGCCTTACCCGGCTGGGTTACGACATCGAAATCAAAGTCACGCTTGCGGCAGAGCCGGTAGGGCATTTGACGCTTGCACTCGCGTAAGGCTCTCGCATAAGGCTCTCGCATAAGGCTCTCGCGTTGCCTGGGCGGCAATGCCCGGCGCACGTCAGGCTACCGGTCCTGCAACACGGCCTCCCTGGCTTGCTCTCCCGCCTCGGCCGGGCCATAGCCTTCACCCTTCCACTCGATAAAGCACAGCCCATGGCCAAAAGGGTCGGACAGCATCGCCTGCCGCCCCCAGGCGAAATCCTGCGGCCAGTCCTCCAGTTCGGCACCGGCTTCCAGCGCGCGTTCGACTGCGCTTTCCAGGTCCTCCACCACAAAGTCGAGATGCACCGGCGTCCAGTGCCGGCGGTAGTCGCGCCGGCCATCGGCGCGCGTGCTGGGCCTGGTGCCCTGCGCCTTGGCCAGCAGGTAGATCGGCGCGCTGCCGCCCAGCATTTCCGCCACGGAGCCGTCGAACAGTTTGCGCGCCAGGCGCAGCCCGAGGCCGTGCTGGTAGAAGCCGATGCCGTGCGCGAGGTCGTCGACGTCGATATTGATCAGCAATTGCATCGCAGTCTCCTGCTTGAAATGGGGGCGGAGCCCGCATGGAAGCATCCCGCCCGAAGAACGGGATTGTGCGCCGGCCCTCCTGACAAGTACTGTCAGGAGTGTTGTACTCGGCGCCTGTGATGCGCAAGGCTGAAAGCGGTGCCGGCGAGGGCTTCAGGCGCGCATTGGCACCAGCAAGGCATTGACCACGGGCACCAGCGCATCGCCCAGCGCGATATGGTCGGCGGCGTCCAGGTGCACGCCGTCGACTTCGCTGCTGTGGATCACCGTGCCGGTGTCGAAACAGTCGCATCCGCGCGCGCGGCAGACTTCCTGGAAGGCTTGCGCCAGCCCCACGCATTTGTGCTCGCCACCGGCAAATTTCGGCGCCAGCGGCCCGCGCGGCGTGGTGATGGGCGGGGGCACCAGCACCAGCACCGGCGGTACGGGCATGCCGGGCTCGATCGGCGCACCGCGGATGGTGTCGAGCAGGGCGCCGATGCCTTGCGCGGCGTGCCAGGCGTTATGCGGGTGCATGGACTGGAAATCGTTGCTGCCGAGCATCAGGATCACCAGCGCCAGCGGCGAGTGCATCTCGATGCGCTGCGCCAGGCCCTGGATGCCGTTGCGGCCCGGCTTGAAGGGATCGTCCCAGACCGTGCGGCGGCCGTTGAGGCAGTCTTCCAGTATGCGTACCGGGCGTTGCCCTTCGGCGATCGCGCCGTTCAGGGCGAGTTCCAGGCGGCCGGGCCAGCGCACCGGCCAGGGAAGGCGCTGTCGCGTGCCCGGCACGATGCCCCAGGATAGCGAGTCGGCGTAGACAAGTACCTGCAGCGGGTCGACGGCGCAAAGGGTGTCGGATCGGGTGTCGGGAGACGGCAGGGCGCTCATGGGCGGGCTCCGGGAAAGTTTGCTGCGGACCTTCGCACAGACCTTCATAATATCGGCTAACAATAGATCGGGAGAGTTAAGTTGCGTTTCGAGCACCTGGTGGAGATCAACGATCCACAAAATATCCAGTTGGACACGCTCACGCCGGAGCAGCTCTGGCAAGGGCTGGTGCTGCGCAGTGCCGAGCCCGAGCTGTTTGTGATGGGGCTGGACCGCGCGGAGATCGTGGAGCGGGGCGACGACTGGGTCGAGCGCAAGCTGCATTTCGGCAAGGCCACGATCCGCGACCGCGTCGTTTTCGAGCAGCGCCGTGTCGTGCGCTATGAAACCGCCCCCACCGACGAGCACGCCGGCGGCACCCTGACCATGGCGATCGAGACGCCGGGACCGGGCGCGTTGCTGCTACGCTTTGTCTACGAAACCACCATGCCCACGGTGGACGACAGCGGCGATGACCGCTTCGCCGAAATCGTCAAGTCGGCCTATCACGAGGCCGACCTCGACACCGTGCGCAAGATCCGCGAACTGGCCGCCCTCGGACGGCTGGGGTGAGCGGGCAGCCCTCGTCGCCTGCCGCCGGCAGGCAGCCGGGCGGCCCGACCCGTGAGTCGCTGCGGGCGCGCTATGGCAGCCGTCATCGCTGGCTGGTGCTGCTGACGCTGATGCTGGGCACGGTCTCCTCGATCGTGTCGTCGACCATCGTCAACGTGGCCATTCCCGACCTGAGCCGGCATTTCGTGCTGGGGCAGGACAGCGCGCAATGGGTGGCGGCCAGCTTCATGATCGCCATGACGCTGTCGATGCTGCTCACGCCGTGGCTGCTTAACCGTTACGGCCTGCGCCGCACCTTCATGGGCAGCCTGCTGCTGCTGGGCACGGGCGGGATGGTCGGCGGATTCTCGCCGACCTATGGCGTGATGATCGCCATGCGGGTGGCCGAGGGCATTGCGGCGGGGATCCTGCAGCCGCTGCCCAATATCCTGATCCTGCGGGTGTTCGAGGAGCGCGAGCAGGGCAAGGCGATCAGCATGTTCGGCTTTGGCGTGGTGCTGGCGCCGGCGCTGGGGCCCAGCGTGGGCGGCTTCCTGGTGGAGGCCTTCGGCTGGCGCTCGATCTTCTTCGTGGTGGTGCCGCTGACGCTGATCGGGCTGTGGATGGCGCGCCGCTTCATGGCGGTGGACTCGGCCATGATGGGCGAGCGCAAGCCGCTCGACTGGCAGGGCCTGGGCCTGGCCGGCATTGCCACCGTGAGCCTGCTCAACGGGCTGGTGCAGATGCGCGAGAGCGTGCCCGCCGGGATGGCACTGGCTGGCTTTGGCGTGCTGATGCTGGTGGCGTTCGTGCTGTGGCAGTTGCGCGCGGCGCATCCGCTGATGAATATGCGCCTGTACAGCTACCGGCAGTTTTCGGCCGGGGCGGTGGTGGCGTTCATCTATGGCGCCGGGCTGTTCGGATCGACCTACCTGCTGCCCGTCTACATGCAGATGGCGCTGGCCTATACGCCGTCGCGCGCCGGGCTGGTGCTGCTGCCGGCCGGCATCGCGCTGGCCCTGACCATAGCGGCGGCGGGGCGGTTGACCAATCGCATCTCTGCGCACCTGCAGGTGTCCTTCGGGCTCGCGCTGCTGTCGGCCTCTTTCCTGCTGATGGCGATGGGGTCCCAGGCCACGCCTTACCTGCTGCTGGTGGGGTTTGCGGTGCTGGGGCGGATCGGGCTGGGCTGCATCCTGCCTTCGCTGACGCTGGGCTCGATGCGTGGCGTGGATTATTCGCTGATCGCGCAGGGTTCCAGTTGCATCAACTTCATCCGGCAACTGGGTGGCGCGATCGGGGTGAGCCTGGCGGGTGTAGGCCTGCAATGGCGGCTGGCCGCGCAGGGCGCGGTGCTGGGCGCCGACGGCGATCCGGCCGCGCGCATTCGCGCTTTCGACGAGACCTTCCTGGCGGTCGGCCTCGTCATTGCGACCGCCATCCTGGCGGCCTGGCGGATCCGGCCCAGGCCGCTGGCCGAAGCGTAAATCCGGGGGCCGGCGCAGGGCCGGCTACCCGATTTGGCTTCAGGCGGTGGCGCCGCTGCGCAGCTCTTCCACCAGCGCGATGTATTTTTCCTGCGCCTCTTCCTGGGCGGTGCCCTTGAGCGTTTCCCAGGCTTCGAACTTGTAGCGGCCGACGAAATCGGTCATGCCCGGCTTGTCGCCATGTGCGTCGCCCTCGCTGCCTTGCTTGAACAGCGCGTAGAGGCGCAGCAGGGTCATGTTGCTGGGGCGCTCGGTCAGTTGCTTGATGTCGATCTGGGCTTGGGCGAAGCGTGCCTGCAGGTCGCTCATGGGGTTCTCCTGGCTGGATGGGGGAAGCGTTCTGGATTCGGTGTTCGGGAAAAACCCGGCAGCCGCGATGATAGCGCCCGCGACCGCGCGTTTGAGCCGGAAGAGGCCGAAGAACGCTTCAGTCCGGCGCGCCGGGGCGGGGTGTGCGCACCGCGCTAGTTCGGCTTTTGAGGTCGCTCCGGATACAATCTCGCCATGTCCTGGATTCTTGCAGTTGAAACCTCCACCGAGTGGTGTTCCGTGGCGCTCGGGCGCATTGCCGATGGCGGCGCCCTGGAGTGCCTGGTTCGTCATGAACACACCGGCCCGCGCTCGTCCTCCCGCGTGCTGCCGGCCGCCGGCGAGTTGCTCGCCGAGGCCGGCATTGCCCTGTCGGACTGTGCCGCCATCGCCTTTGGCGCGGGGCCAGGCTCCTTCACGGGCCTGCGCACCGCCTGCGGCGTCGCCCAGGGCCTGGCCTTTGGCGCCGACCTGCCGGTCATTCCCGTCAATTCGCTGATGGCCTGCGCCGAACGCGTGCGCCTGGGCGGGGAAGGCATGCCCGCGTTGCCGCCTGACGTATCGGTGCTGGTAGCGCTGGACGCCCGCATGGACGAAGCCTATGCAGGCGCGTTCCGCTGGGACGGCGCCGCGCAGGAGTGGCAGGCGGCGACCGACATGCAGGTGTGCCCGCCGGAGGCCGTCAGCCTGCCCCCCGGGCCGTTCTGGCTGGCGGGCAGTGCCGCTGCCGTGTTTGGCGAGCGCCTCAAGGCCACGGCGCTGGCATTGCACAGCGTGCCCGAGGCCTTGCCCGCGGCGCCGGCCCTGGTATCGATTGCCCTGCGCGCGCTGGCCCGCAATGAAACCGTCGCGGCGGCCGATGCCAGGCCGATCTACCTGCGCGACAAGGTGGCCCAGACCATCGCCGAGCGCCAGGCCGTGGCGGCGCAGCGCGCTGCGCTGGCCGCGGGAGAGCAGCCGTGAGCGTCGAGCGCAACCAGCCACCGGGAAGCGGCGCGGCCAGTTCCGGCCGCGGCGCGGATGCCGCGTCCGGCGCCGGATACGAATGGCCTGAAGTGCCGGTGATGCCAAGCTTGCCGGCAGGCTGGAGCATCGGCCGCATGACGGCGCTGGATGTGGAAGCCGTGGCGCAGATCGAGGCCCGGGCCTACAGCCACCCATGGACGCGCGGCAACTTCGAGAATTCCGTCAAGGCCGGGCACATCGGCCTGACCTTGCGGGATAACGGGGGCGTGCTGATCGCCTACACGGTGCTGATGCCGGTCGTCGACGAGATGCACCTGCTCAATATCACCGTGGACCCGGAGCGCCAGCGTGGCGGCCTTGGCCGGCTGCTGCTGGCCGCTGCCATGGCTACCTCGCACGCGCACCATCTCCACACCATGCTGCTCGAAGTGCGGCCTTCCAACGTGGGCGCCATCGAGCTGTACCGGCAGGCAGGCTTTGCCGAGATCGGCCGGCGCAAGGGCTATTATCCCGCAGCCGGCCAGGCGCGTGAGGATGCGCTTGTGCTGCGCCGTGCATGGGCACCCACGGAGGCCATGCCATGAGCCGCCGCGCCAGGTTCCTCGAAGTGCTCGGCATTGCCGATGAATGGGTGCTGCGCCGCGCGCCGGCCCTGCCGGAGGCCGTCGAGCCATCCGCGATGGCGGGGCTCGCCGACCCGAGCGCGGAAGTTACCGCCGTCCACGAAGACACGGCTTCGCGCGAAGCGGCCCAGGCCGCGGTGACGCTTGCCGCCGTGGCCGACGCTCGCGTGGATGAGGCCCAGGCCGAAGCAGCGCCGTCCGCGTGGTCGGCGCAAGCCGATATGGACGCGGCAGCCCCGGCCCCGGCCACGGCCGAAGTCGCCGTCGCGCGCATGCCGCCAGAGCCTGTGGCGGCGGATACCAGTACGCGCGAGGCCGTGATTGCCCGCCTGGACTGGGCCGCGCTCGAGCAGCGGGTCTGCGGCTGCAACGATTGCCAGTTGTGCGATGGCCGCACGCAGACCGTGTTTGGCGTGGGCGACCGCCAGGCCGAATGGATGCTGGTCGGCGAAGCCCCGGGCGAAAACGAGGACAAGCAGGGCGAGCCCTTCGTGGGCCAGGCCGGCAAGCTGCTTGACAATATGCTGGCCGCCGTCGGCCTGGCACGCGGGCGCAACGTGTTTATCGCCAACGTGCTGAAGTGCCGCCCGCCCGGCAACCGCAATCCCGAGCCGGAGGAGGTCGCGCAGTGCGAGCCTTACCTGCGCAGGCAGATCGCGCTGATCCAGCCCAAGCTGATCGTGGTGCTGGGGCGCTTTGCGGCTCAGTCACTGCTGCGCACCACCACACCGATCGGCAAGCTGCGCGGCACCGTCCATAGCTACGAAGGCATTCCGGTGGTGGTGACCTACCACCCGGCCTACCTGTTGCGCACCTTGTCCGACAAGGCGCGTGCCTGGGAAGACCTGTGCCTGGCCCGCGAGGTACATGCCCGTGCGGGAGCCAAGGCCTGAGTTCACGCTAAGCCCCGGCGGCGCCATCGAGATGGCGCCGCTCTGGCGCCATGCCGCCTCGCAGCGCCTGCGCGAACTCGCCTGGTGTTCGCTGTCGCCTCCGTTGCTGGCATTCCTGCCGACGGACGAGGCAGGCAATCCCATCATCAATGGCAACGCCCCCGGGCGTTCGCAAGCGGCGCTCGCGCGCTGGCCGGAAGGGGCGCTGGCCGCCTGGCAGCGTTGGCTGCCCGCTGCCGACCCGGCCGCGCTGCCCCCCACCATTGCCGAGCTCGCCGCAGGGCTGGAGCAGCAACGCGTGCGCGGCCCGTCGCCCGCGCCCAGCCTGCGGCTGGGCCGGCATGCGGAGCGCCTGCTGCAATTCACGCTGGAACACACTGAGGGGCTGGAACTGCTCGCGGCGAACCTGCCGGTGCGCCGTGCCGGCGCGCACGGCGTGCAGACCCTGGGCGAGCTTGATTTTGTCTGGCGCGACGTGGACAGCGGCGCGACCGTGCACTGGGAGATGGCGGCCAAGTTCTACCTGCTGGTCGAACCCGCGGCGGATGGCGCGCCGCGCGGCGGCGGGGCCGGCGCTGCCGTGCTGGACCGCCATTGCTTCGTCGGCCCCAACCTGGTGGACCGCCTGGGCGACAAGCTCGAACATATCGTGCGCAGGCAGCTGCCGCTGTCACGCACCCCCGAGGCCCTGGCGCTGCTGGGTCGCCCGGTTGACCGCAGCGAGGTCTACCTGCTCGGCTGGCTGTTCTACCGGGACGGCGTGGTGCCGGCCGCCATCGGCAGCCTGGGCATCGCCCCGGATCACCTGCACGGATGGTGGTCCACCTTGCCGGACTGGCTGGCCTGGGCTGGCAAGCGCGAGGGCTCGCGCTGGTACCGGCTGCCGCGCTCGGCGTGGATGGCGCCGGCCAGGGTGGCCCAGGCGCACACGGAAACCGCCGAAGCGATCCATGAGGCGCTGGCACTGCGTTTTGCGGAGACCCATCACGAGAAGAACTGGCGCCGGGAAGCGCCGGTGATGCTGTGCGAGGTGGAGCCGGCGGGGCAGCCCGGCGTGTGGCGGGAGCGTACCCGCGGGTTTGTGGTGCCGCCGGGCTGGGAGGAGCGGGCGCGCGAGCGCATCTCCTGGCCGGTAGGCTGACCTGGCCCGCGGGTCAAGCGATGCTTAGTGGTGCTTGTCCTCGCCGATCATGGCGAGCGAATTGAAGTTGCGCACGTTGTAGCGGTGCTGGCGCATTACCAGCAGCATGGTGACGCACACGAAGATGCCGAAGGCGACGATGACGATCCCGATCGGCACATTGAGCTTGATGAGCAGCGCGTACAGGCACAGCATCAGCAGCACCGAGACGTTCTCGTTGAAGTTCTGCACGGCGATCGAATGGCCGGCCGACAGCAGGACGTGCCCGCGGTGTTGCAACAGCGCGTTCATCGGCACCACGAAGTAGCCGGACATGCCTCCCACCAGCATCAGGAAGACGTAGGCGATCGCCATGTACAGCGGCATGTGCATGCCGAGCACATTCAGCGAAATGTCAGGCAGGCTGTTCTTGGTGTAGAAGGCCATCAGCATCACCACCACACCCATCGCCACGCCATACGGCAGCACCGACAGCGACTTGCGCAGCGGGATGCGCATGGCCGCCATCATCGCGCCTACCGCCACGCCCACCGCCACCACCGCTTGCAGCAGGGCGCCTTGCGACAGGTTCAGGCCGAGCGATTTTTCCGCCCACTTCAGCACGATGAACTGCAAGGTGGCGCCGGCGCCCCAGAACAGCGTGGTCACGGCCAGCGAAATCTGGCCGAGCTTGTCGCGCCACAGCGCGGTAAAGCAATCCGCGAACTCTGCGATCAGCTTGATCGGGTTCTTTTCCTGCTGCGGGTAGCGGGCCCCCGTCTCGGGGATGAACAGGTTGAACACGGCCGCGATTACGTAGAACAGCATGATCACCACCATGGCTGCCTCGGCCGGGGTGTGGATGCCAGTGTCGATGTAGGGAACATCGATGCCGAGCAGAAGCTTCGAAATGTGCACCGAGATCAACGCGCCGCCCACAACGGTGCCCAGAATGATCGAGCACACCGTCAGGCCTTCGATCCAGCCATTGGCGGCGACCAGTTTCTCGGGCGGCAGCAGCTCGGTGAGGATGCCGTACTTGGCGGGCGAGTACGCCGCTGCGCCGAACCCGACGATGCCGTAGGCCAGCAGCGGGTGCAACCCGAACATCATGATGGCGCACCCCGCTATCTTGATGGTGTTGGTGATGAACATCACCTTGCCCTTGGGCATCGAGTCGGCGAAGGCGCCCACGAAGGCGGCCAGTACGACGTAGGACAGCACGAAAAACAATTTGAGCAGCGGCGTCATCCACTGTGGGGAGTGCAACTCGGTCAGAAGGGCGATAGCGGCGATGAGTAACGCGTTGTCGGCCAGCGAAGAGAAGAACTGCGCGGCCATGATGGTATAAAAACCCTTCTTCATACTTTGGACTCTGACTCCATCGCTATCACCGTACATGTCAGGCTGCAGCGCGCCGCTAGGCGCTGTTATTGCCTGAAGGGAACCTGGGCCCGCGTCGTTGTCAAAATGATGCCCGGACCAGCCGTGGGATCGGTGCGCAGCCTGCCTGACTGTGTTCGACATATTGCATCACTTTTAAAACATGGCCGGAACGTCCGGCTTTATAACACGAAAATAAGGCGATTCCGAGCTTCCACGGGCCGCCGGTTGGACAGCGCAAGCGCGCAGCGATTCCCTAAATGTTTGGCCTAATGTGTTCAAATAACGTCTGCGCGACGCGCTGCGCGTACCGGGTCTTCCCGGATATGGTGCATCCAGGCGGCGGGAGTGGTCAGGCCAGCCAGCCAGGACTCCCGCCGATCCGCCGCGCCGCAAGCCCCTCGAAGCACTAGAAGCACTAGAAGCGATCTCATGCCAAGACCCATTCACGCCGTCATTCACCAACCGGCCCTGGCCAACAACCTGGACGTAGTGCGCCGTTGCGCACCCCAGTCGCGCGTCTGGGCCGTGATCAAGGCCAACGCTTATGGCCACGGCATCCGCCGTGCATTCGCCGGCCTGCGCGCCGCCGATGGCTTCGGCTTGCTCGACCTGAACGAAGCCGTGCTGCTGCGCGAGCTGGGCTGGCAGGGGCCGATCCTGTTACTAGAAGGTTTCTTCCAGCCGCAGGACGTCCCTTTGCTGGAGCAATACCGTCTCACCACCGCGGTGCATTGCGAGGAGCAGCTGCGCATGCTGGAAGTGGCGCGCCCCAAGGGGCCGCTGGGCATCCAGCTCAAGCTCAACACCGGCATGAACCGGCTGGGCTTCCGCCCGGAGCAGTACCGCACGGCGTGGGAGCGCGCGCGGACCCTGCCATGCGTAGGCAGCATCGTGCACATGACCCATTTCTCGGACGCCGACAGCGCGCGCGGCATCGCGCACCAGCTGGAAGTGTTCGACGCCGCCACCGCCAACTTGCCGGGCGAGGCCAGCTTGTCCAACTCGGCCGCCACGCTGTGGCATCCCCAGGCCCATCGCGCCTGGGTTCGTCCCGGGGTGGTGCTGTACGGTGCCTCGCCCTCGGGCGTCGCGGCCGATGTGGCCAGCTTCGGGCTGCAGCCGGCCATGTCGCTGCACAGCGAGCTGATTTCGGTGCAGGACCTGCAGCCGGGCGATACCGTCGGCTATGGCTCGCTGTTCAAGGCCGAGCGGCCGATGCGCATCGGCGTGGTGGCTTGTGGCTATGCCGATGGCTATCCGCGCCACGCCGCGGGCTGGGGCGACAAGCCGGCACCGGTGCTGGTCGATGGCGTGCGCACCCAGCTGGTGGGCCGGGTCTCCATGGACATGATCTGCGTCGACCTGACGCCTTGCCCGAAGGCCAAGGTGGGCAGCGCCGTGACCCTGTGGGGCCAGGGCTTGCCGATCGACGACGTCGCCATGGCCAGCGGCACCGTGGGCTATGAGCTGATGTGCGCGCTGGCGCCCCGGGTGCCCGTCACCGTGGCGACCCTGACCGCGCCGGAGCAGCCTGCGCTGGCCTGAGCGGCCATGCAAGGCAGGGGCCGGGACCTTCGTCCCGGCCGGCGACCGATTCCGAGCCCCGCCATTCCCCTCAGCATCCCCTTCAGCATCCCCTAGGACCTCAGTTGGCCAAGCCCAAGAACGTCTATACCTGCACCGAATGCGGCGGCACCTCGCCGCGCTGGCAAGGCCAGTGCCCGCAGTGCCAGCAATGGAACACGCTGGTGGAGAGCGTGGCGGAAACCCCTTCGACCAAGCGCTTCCAGCCGCTGGCGGCCTCCGCCATGGTGCAGCGCCTGTCCGAGATCGACGCCGCCGACGTGCCGCGCTTTTCCAGCGGCATCGAGGAGTTCGACCGCGTGCTCGGCGGCGGCCTGGTGTCGGGCGGGGTGGTGCTGATCGGCGGCGATCCCGGCATCGGCAAGTCCACCTTGCTGCTGCAGGCCTTGGCCAACCTCTCGGCGCAGCGCCGCGTGCTGTACGTCAGCGGCGAGGAGTCCGGCGCGCAGATCGCGCTGCGGGCGCAGCGCCTGGGCGTGGACAGCCCGCACCTGGCGCTGCTGGCCGAGATCCAGCTCGAGAAGATCCAGGCCACGCTGGAGGTGGAGAAGCCCGAGGTGGCGGTGATCGACTCGATCCAGACCTTGTTCTCGGATGCCTTGACCTCGGCGCCGGGCTCGGTAGCGCAGGTGCGCGAATGCGCGGCCCAGCTGACCCGGATCGCCAAGAGCACCGGCACCACCATCATCCTGGTGGGCCACGTGACCAAGGACGGCAGCCTGGCAGGCCCGCGCGTGCTGGAACACATCGTCGATACCGTGCTGTATTTCGAGGGCGACACACATTCCTCGCACCGCCTCATCCGCGCCTTCAAGAACCGTTTTGGCGCGGTCAACGAGCTGGGCGTGTTCGCCATGACCGAGCGTGGCCTGCGCGGCGTCAGCAACCCGTCCGCGCTGTTCCTGTCGCAGCATGAGCAGGTGGTGGCCGGTTCCTGCGTGCTGGTGACGCAGGAGGGCACGCGGCCGCTGCTGGTGGAGGTGCAGGCGCTGGTGGATACCGCGAACGTGCCGAACCCGCGGCGCCTGGCGGTGGGGCTGGAGCAGAACCGGCTGGCCATGCTGCTGGCGGTGCTGCACCGCCATGCCGGCATTGCCTGCTTCGACCAGGACGTCTTCCTCAACGCCGTGGGCGGGGTCAAGATCACCGAGCCGGCGGCCGACCTGGCGGTGCTGCTGGCCATTCACTCCTCCATGCGCAACAAGCCGCTGCCACGTGGCCTGGTGGTGTTTGGCGAGATCGGCCTGGCCGGGGAGATCCGTCCCAGCCCGCGTGGGCAGGATCGCTTGCGCGAGGCGGCCAAGCTGGGCTTCTCGATAGCCGTGATTCCCAAGGCCAATGCGCCCAAGCAGAAGATCGACGGGCTGGAAGTGATAGCGGTGGAGCGCCTGGAGCAGGCGATTGACCGGGTTCGGCATATGGAGTGAGGCTTTCAGCCTGTTCCTGCCCCTTTCGATGCAATTTTGGGTATATTCCGAAGCACTTTTTTTAATCGGAGTTCATCCATGCGCACTTTCAATGTCCGCCTTCACGCTGGCGTGCTAGCCGCGATCGGCTGCGGCGCCACGCTGCTGTCGCTGTCCGCCGCCGCTGCTCCTGCCGATGCCACCAAGGCGTTCTTTGACGCGGCGCTGTGCAAGCCGCCCTATACGACCAAATCCGCCACCGCGATCTACGACGCCGCCGAGAAGCTCGCCAAGGCGGACATGTCCAAGTTAGGCGCCGCCATCTACAAGCTGCCGCGGCCCATCGGGAAGGACGGCTTCGATAGCGATGAGGTGGTATTCGCGGGGACGTCGGTGGGTGTGCTGGTGCAGGGCCAGCAGGCCGATGCGCTGGCCGCGCGCTACCAGCTCAAGCCGGAGGCTTCCACGTTGCTGGGCACCGCCACCAAGGGCTTCGCCCGTGCACTGCCGGCCGGCCAGCAGCCCAAGCCGGATCTCGGCACGGTATCCATCGTGGCGCGCGAAAGTGCTGCGCTGCCGGGCAAGACGCTGCTGATCTGCGAATTTGTCAGCCACACGGACGCGCAGGCACTCAAAGCCTACGAGCGCAGCCGGGCGGAGCAGGGCGCCGCCGTGCGCTGACACTGGCCCAGGAGAAACGTCACCATGCGCGATCAACGCACTTCGGCGGCAGGTGCGGCTGGCGATGAGCCGGTCGTGCTGGAAACCGCACGGCTGCGCCTGCGCCAGTGGCGTGCGGCGGATTTCGCGCCCTTTGCCGCGCTCAACGCCGATCCGGTGGTGATGGCGTGTTTCCCCGCGCCGCTGGACCGCGCGGCCAGCGACGCCATGGCGCTGCGCTGCCAGGCGCTGATCGCCGGCCGTGGCTGGGGCCTGTGGGCGGTCGAGCGCAAGGACGATGAGGCATTTGTCGGTATGGTCGGCCTCAACGAGCCCGCGTGGGCCTTGCCGTTCTCCCCCTGCGTGGAAACCGGCTGGCGCCTGGCGCAGGCGTACTGGGGGCAGGGCTATGCGTTGGAGGCGGCGCAGGCCGCGCTGCGCTTTGGCTTCGAGCAACTGGCGCTGGCGGAAATCGTCTCGTTCACCGCGCTGCCCAACGCCCGTTCGCGGGCCGTGATGGAGCGGCTGGGCATGGTGGCGGACGGCACCTTCGAGCACCCGGCCGTTGCGCCGGGCAGCCCGCTGCGCCAGCACTGGCTGTACCGTTTGCCGGCGCAGCGCTGGCGCGGCTTGCCCGGCGACGTGCGCGCACCCTGAAGGCCACGCGCTTGGCGCCTGGCTGGCCGCTATACTGGGCCCCGTCATCCGTCCACGCCACGCGAGCCATGCGCCAGCCTGTCACCGTCATCGACGTACCCGCCTCCAGTTTGCTCGCGCCCAGCCTGGCCAGCGCCGACTTTTTCGACGCCTATCGCGTGGGCCTGGCCGATGCGGGGCAATCCGCGCTGGAAATCTATCTGGACATGGTCTCGCGCACGCCGGCCTGGGTGACTTGCCTGATGACGCTGCGCAACCGCGTGGTGGCGTTGCTAGGGCTGAAGGACCTGGGCAACCTCGGCGACGTCGATGCCGGCAAGCCGGCCAGCGCCTACCGCGTGGGCGATCGCGTAGGCATCTTCTCGCTGCTCGCGCTGTCCGAGCGCGAGGTGGTGCTCGGCGACGCGGACAAGCACCTGGAGGTGAAGCTGTCCATATGCAAGCTGGATCCGCCCGAGCCGGCGGCCGGCGGCCAGCCCTCGGTGGCGGTGTCCACGGTAGTGCACAACCGCAATGCGCTGGGGCGCGTGTACATGTTGTTCGTGGCGCCCTTGCACCGGCGCATCGTGCCTGCCACGATGGGCGGCATAGGCGCGGGCGCCTGAGCCAGGGCAGCGCGCGGCGGCGGTATGGCGGCCTGCGTCAATCCGCCGCAAGCGGCGGCGAGCCCATCGCGCGGGATTGCGCGGGCATCTTTCGCAAAATCGGTAATAATGTGCCTCGTATTGCGCGTCGGCGAATGTCGTCCGGCCCTTTTTTGCTAGTGAGCCATGCAAGCCAATTCCCGTAGTTTCTTTTTGCTGATCGCCGCGATTTCGTTCGGCCTGGTCGGCTACGCCCTCTACCTGCAGCATGTGGAGGGCTACCAGCCTTGCCCGCTCTGCGTGATGCAGCGCTTTGCCTTCGTCGGCATCGGCCTGTTCTCGCTGCTGGCCGCCATTGCGCAGAACACGCGCAGCCTGTGGCAGGGCCTGGGCATGTTGTCCGGCGTGGCCGGCATCGCGGTGGCGGGCTATCACGTGTCGCTGCTGCTCAACCCCAAGGCCAGCTGCGGCATCGATCCGCTGGAGAACTGGGTCAACCAGTTGCCCACGGCCAAGATATTGCCGCAGGTGTTCTACTCGGACGGCATGTGCACCACGCCGCTGCCCCCGATCTTCGGCCTGTCGATCCCGGCCTGGTCGCTGATCTGGCTGTTCATCCTGACCGCCACCCTGGCGGTGGGCATGATCCGGCGCGAGAAGAACTACCGCTGATCTGCCCGGCCTGCCTGCCGCTGCCGGCTGCTGCCGGCACGTGCATCCCGGGGGCTGGCGCCCCCGGCACCCTTCACGCGATTACACGATCAGACCAATCAGACGATCAGCTCGATCTGCTCCTGCAGTTCCAGCCAGCGCTCCTCCAGCGCGTCCAGCTCGCCGCCGACCTCGCCCTGGCGCTTGAGCATCTCCATCAGCTTGGCCTTGTTGGCCTCCGCGTAGCTGGCCTCGTCGGCCATGAACGTGTCGATCTCGCTCTTGGCCTGCTGCAGCACGGCCATGCGCTTTTCCACCTTTTCCAGTTCCTTGGTCAGCGGCTTGCGCAACTGCGTCAGGCGCTGGCGCTCGTCGGCCTCGGCGCGGCGCTGGTCGCGCCGGTTGGCGGTGGCGGCGGCCGGCGTGTCGCCGTCTTCTTGCGTGTGGGTCGCGCTCGCCGCGTTGCGCTTGGCCGCGGCTTGCTTGAGCAGCCAGTCGCGGTAGTCGTCCAGGTCGCCGTCGAAGGGCTGGATGGTGCCGTCGGCCACCAGCAGGAACTGGTCGGTGGTGGCGCGCAGCAGGTGCCGGTCGTGCGAGACCACGATCAGCGTGCCTTCGAACTGCGCCAGCGCCATGGTGAGGGCCTCGCGGGTATCGAGGTCCAGGTGGTTGGTCGGCTCATCCAGCAGCAGCAGGTTGGGCTTCTGCCAGACGATCAGCGATAGCGCCAGGCGGGCCTTCTCGCCGCCGGAGAACGGCTCGATCGGTGCGGTGGCCATTTCGCCGCGGAAGTTGAAGCTGCCGAGGAAGTCGCGCAGCTCCTGCTCACGGGTGTCCGGCGCGAGCCGGGCCAGGTGCTGCAGCGGGGACTCGTGGTCGCGCAGCGTTTCCAGCTGGTGCTGGGCAAAGTAGCCGATCTGCAGGCCCTTGCCCTGGCGCAGCGTGCCGGCCAGCGCTTCCTGCGAGGCGGCCAGCGTCTTGACCAGCGTTGACTTGCCCTGGCCATTGGCGCCCAGCAGGCCGATGCGCTGGCCGGTCTGGATCGACAGCGTGAGGTTGTGCAGGATGGTCACGGGCGGCGCGTCCGGCGCGGGAGCGGGATAGCCGCAGTCCACGCGTTCGAGCACCATCATCGGGTTGGGCGCCGAATCCGGCTCGCGGAATTCGAAGGCAAAGCCCGCGGCGATATGCACCGGTGCCAGCCGTTCCATCTTCTCCAGCGCCTTGACCCGGCTCTGCGCCTGGCGTGCCTTGCTGGCCTTGGCCTTGAAGCGGGTGATGAAGGACTCGAGGTGGGCGATTTCCTTCTGCTGGCGCGAGTAGGCGGACTGCTGCAGCGCCATCTGCTGCAGGCGCAGCGTCTCGAACTGGCTGTAGTTGCCGCCGTAGCGGCGCAGCTGCTGGTTCTCGATATGCACCGTGACATTGCAGATCGCGTCGAGGAATTCGCGATCGTGGGAAATCATCACCAGCGTGCCCGGATAGCGCGCCAGCCAGTCTTCCAGCCAGACGATGGCGTCCAGGTCCAAGTGGTTGGTGGGCTCATCGAGCAGCAGCAGGTCGGATGGGCACATCAGCGCCTGCGCCAGGTTCAGCCGCATGCGCCAGCCGCCGGAGAACGAGGCCACCGGCTGCGACACCTGCGCCAGCGTAAAGCCCAGCCCCAGCAGCAGGGCCTCCGCGCGCGCCGGCGCCGTGTAGCCGTCGGCATCGGCAAAGGCAGCGTGGGCTTCGCCCTCGGCACTGCCGTCGCCGCTCGCCTGGGCGGCTGCAATGCGCGCTTCGATGTCGCGCAGCCGGGTATCGCCGTCGATGGTGTACTCCACCGCGCTGCGCATCACCGCGGGGGTTTCCTGCGCCACGTGGGCAGTACGCCACTGCGGCGGGATGGCCACGTCGCCGCCGTCCGCCTGCAACTCGCCGCGCAGCATGGCAAACAGCGTCGACTTGCCACTGCCGTTTGCACCGACAAGGCCGACGCGCTCGCCGGGGTTCAGCGTCACGCTGGTGTGGTCGAACAGCACCTTGGTGCCGCGCTGGAGGACTAGCTGGTCGATTCGGATCACGGGAGGGGAAAGGCTGAAGAAGGCTGCGGGTCTGGGGCGGTTGCTTTGTTGCTCTAACCGGCCCCGGCATGGCACGGGGCAACCCGGCATTGTAGCCGCTTCGCATGGCAGCGCCTCCGGAACGCGCGGCGCATGGCGCATGGCCGTCTTCGTTGCCTCCGTTACTAGGTGAAAACCCTTGGGCTGGTAAAACTCTATTTTCATGGCATAGGCTTTGCGTGTAAATTTATTTACATGGATGCGCGCCGGATGAAAACGATGTTTCCCGCCGCGCGCGTCTCCGACCAACCCACCCCCCGCGCCATGACCAACGGTACCAACGGCTCCTCCGGCAACAACGGCAACAACGGCAGTGCTTCAATCTCGGAGCGCATCGCCCGCGCCTTGCCCACGCTCACGCCGGCGCACCAGCGCATGGCGGAGTACGTGCTGGGCAATCCGTTCCGCGCCGCCACCATGCGCATCGACGAATTCGCCGATGCCGCGGCGGTGTCGGTCGCCACCGCGAACCGCTTCGCGCATGCGCTGGGCTTCGAAGGCTTCCCGCAGTTCCGCGCCGAACTGGTGCGCGGCTTCGAGGCCACGCTTGCACCAGTTGAGAAATTACGCACCGAACTGGCGCGTCCTGCCACGGTGGCCGAGGTGTTTGCCGCGTCGCTGGAAGAGGACGTGCGCAACCTCGAAGCCTCGCGCCGCGCGCTCGATGCCGAGACCTGCGAGCGCGCGGTGGAGGCCATCCTGGCGGCCGAACGCATCTTTGTGGTGGGCTTCGGCGCCAGCGGCTTCCTGGCCGGGCTGCTGCAGCATGGGCTGGACATGTCTTGCCGCACCGTGATCTCGGTCTCGGGCGCGGGCGGCGCGTCCACCGCGGCGCGCCAGTTGTTCAAGCTGCAGCCGCGCGACCTGCTGATCGTGATCGGCTTCCCGCGCTATGTGTTTGACACCGTGACCATCGCCAAGCGTGCCCGCTCGCATGGCGCCCGCATCCTGGCGCTGACCGACGGGCCCACTTCGCCACTGGCGCCGCTGGCCGATATCGCGCTGTACGCCCACACCGGGCGCCAGCTCTCGGCCAATTCGGATGCGGCCGTGCTGGCCTTTATCGAGGCGCTGTGCGGCGCGGTGGCGTATCGCGCCGCGCATGCCGTCAAGGCCGCCGCCGAGATGACCGACTTCCTGCTGCCGTGGCTGCACGGCGTGCCGCCGGGACAAGGGCGTGAGCAGCGCCACGACGAAGCGGCCAATGGCCGCCCCAAGGCGGCCTCGCCACGCCGCAAGAAATCTTCCCCGAACGCATCGTGAACCTCATGAACACCCCAGTCATTGCTATCCACGGCGGCGCCGGCACCATCACCCGTGCCGCCATGAACGCCGCCAAGGAAGCCGAATATACCGCCGCGCTGAGCGCCGTGCTTGAAGCCGGCCAGCGCGTGCTGGCCGACGGCGGCAGCGCGCTAGATGCCGTCACCGAGGCTGTGCGCCTGCTGGAGGATTGCCCGCTGTTCAACGCCGGCCGCGGCTCGGTGCTGACCCACGCCGGCACCTACGAGCTGGACGCCGCGATCATGGACGGCGCCACGCTGGGCGCCGGCGCGGTGGCCTGCGTCAAGCGCCTGCGCAACCCGGTGCTGGCTGCGCGCGCGGTGATGGAGAAAAGCCAGCACGTGCTGTTCGCCGGCGAAGGCGCGGAAGCCTTTGCCGAGGCCCAGGGCCTGGAACTGGTGACGCCCGACTATTACTTCACGCAGGCGCGCACCGATCAGTGGGAACGCGCGCGCGCCGCCAGCAGCATGACCCTGCTGGACCACGACGCCGCTACGCTGGCCGCCGAGCCCATCGACCCGGACACCAAGTTCGGCACGGTAGGCGCGGTGGCGGTCGATGCGCAGGGGCGCCTGGCCGCGGCGACTTCCACCGGCGGCGTGACCAACAAGCAGGTGGGCCGCGTGGGCGATACGCCCATCGTCGGCGCCGGCTGCTTTGCCGACGACGTGGCGGCGGTGTCCGCCACCGGCACCGGCGAAATGTTCATCCGCACCGTGGCCGCGTACGACGTGGCGGCGCAGATGCGCTATGCGGGCGTGCCGCTGGAAGAAGCCGCACGCCGCGTGGTGATGGAAAAGCTGCCCGCCATCGAAGGCCGCGGCGGCCTGATCGCCGTGGACCGCGAAGGCAACGTCACGCTGCCGTTCAATACCGAAGGCATGTACCGCGGTTTCGCCCGGGTGGGCGAGCCGGTCAATGTGTGGATCTACGGCTGAGCGCGCGCGAGCACGACGGCGGCATCCGCACAGCAAGCACGCACCAAACACGCATCAAGCGAAGCATCAACCTAGGCACTAAGGGGGCCCAGTGGCTGCATCCTCTTCCCAGTCGACCATCGTCCTGCCACCGCAACGCGTGGTAGCCGTCAACGATCTCACCGTGCGTTTCTCCACCTCGGAGCGCACGGTGGAAGCCGTGCGCAACTTGTCCTTCCACGTCGATCGTGGCGAGACGCTAGCCGTGGTGGGCGAATCGGGCTCGGGCAAGTCGGTGACCTCGCTCGCGCTGATGCGCCTGGTGGAACACGGCGGCGGCAAGATCGCCACCGGCAGCATGGCGCTGCGCAGGCGCAATGGCCAGGTGCTCGATCTCGCCACCGCCGATGGCGCCGCCATGCGCCGCGTGCGCGGCAGCGACGTGGCGATGATCTTCCAGGAGCCGATGACCTCGCTCAACCCGGTATTCCCGGTGGGTGAGCAGATTGCCGAATCGATCCGCCTGCACCAGGGCAAGAGCCGCGCCCAGGCGCGCGCCGAGGCCCTGCGCATGCTGGAGATCGTGCGCATTCCCGAGGCGCGCCGCGTGCTGGACCGCTTCCCGCACCAGCTCTCCGGCGGCATGCGCCAGCGCGTGATGATCGCCATGGCGCTGTCGTGCAAGCCGGCGCTGCTGATCGCCGACGAGCCCACCACGGCGCTCGACGTCACCATCCAGGCCGAGATCCTGCAACTGATCCGCAACCTGCAGTCCGAGATGGACATGGCCGTGGTGTTCATCACCCACGACATGGGCGTGGTGGCCGAAGTGGCCGACCGCGTGCTGGTGATGTACCGAGGCGAGAAGGTCGAGGAGGGCACCTCCGAGCAAGTTTTCGGCAAGCCCGCGCATCCCTACACCCACGCGCTGCTGTCCGCGGTGCCCAAGCTGGGCGCCATGCGCGGCACCGACTGGCCGGCCAAGTTCCCGCTGGTGCAGCTGGACCAGGGCGAGCCGGTGGCGACGGTGCCGCAGGACACGGTGGCGGTGGACGCCTCGCCGATCCTGCGCGTGCGTGACCTGGTGACCCGCTTCGACGTGCCCGGCGGCCTGCTGGGCCGCGTGGCGCGCCGCGTGCATGCGGTGGAGCGCGTGAGCTTTGACCTATACCCCGGCGAGACGCTGGCGCTGGTGGGCGAATCCGGCTGCGGCAAATCCACCACCGGCCGCTCGCTGCTGCGCCTGGTCGACAGCCAGAGCGGGAGCATCGAGTTCAATGGCCAGGACATTAGCCATATGCACGGCAGTGCGCTGCAGACCCTGCGCCGCAATATCCAGTTCATCTTCCAGGACCCGTTCGCCTCGCTAGACCCGCGCGTGCCGGTGGGCTACTCGATCATGGAGCCGCTGCTGGTGCACAAGGTGGCCAGCGGCAAGGAGGCCGAGCAGCGCGTGGCCTGGCTGCTGGAAAAGGTGGGCTTATCGGCCGCGCACGCGTCGCGCTACCCGCATGAGTTCTCGGGCGGCCAGCGCCAGCGCATCTGCATCGCGCGCGCCCTCGCCCTGAACCCGAAGGTGGTGGTTGCCGATGAATCGGTTTCCGCGCTCGACGTTTCCATCCAGGCGCAGATCGTCAACCTGATGCTGGACCTGCAGCGCGAGATGGGCATTGCATTCCTGTTCATCTCGCACGACATGGCGGTGGTGGAGCGCGTGAGCCACCGCGTGGCGGTGATGTACCTGGGCCAGATCGTCGAGATCGGCCCGCGCCGCGCCATCTTTGAAAACCCGCAGCACGCGTACACCAAAAAGCTGATGTCGGCGGTGCCGATCGCCGATCCGGCGCGCCGCCACCTCAAGCGCGAGCCGCTCCTGGAGGAGATGCCCAGCCCGATCCGCGCGCTTGGCGACGAGCCGCTGGTGCAGCCCCTGGTGGCGGTCGGCGGCAACGCCGCTTCCCATCATTTTGTAGCACGGCACGCCATCGGCGGCGCCTACTGAGCCGACGCATGAACCGACGCATGAACCGACGTAATGAACCGACGCAACCCCAAGGAGAATCGATGATGACCCGTTTTCGTCTGGCCCCTTCCAAGCTGATCGCCGGTGGCCTGGCCCTGGCCGCGCTCGGCGCAGGTCCCGCCTTTGCCGCCAAGGACGCCGTGATGGCGGTGTACTCCACCTTCACCACGCTCGACCCGTACGACGCCAACGACACGCTGTCGCAAGCCGCCGCCAAGTCCTTCTACCAAGGCCTGTTCGGCTTCGACAAGGACATGAAGCTGGTCAACGTGCTGGCCGAGAGCTATGAAGCCAGCAAGGATGGCCTGACGTACACCATCAAGCTCAAGAAGAACGTGAAGTTCCACGACGGCACCACCTTCGATGCCGCCGCCGTCAAGGCCAACTTCGACCGCGTAACCAACCCGGCCAACAAGCTCAAGCGCTACACGCTGTTCAACCGAGTGGCCAAGACCGACGTGATCGACCCCAACACCGTCAAGGTCACCCTGAAGGAGCCGTTCTCGCCCTTCATCAACGTGCTGGCCCACCCGTCCGCCGTGATGATCTCGCCCGCCGCGCTGCAGAAGTACGGCAAGGACATCGCCTTCCATCCGGTCGGCACTGGCCCGTTCGAGTTCGTGGAGTGGAAGCAGCCCGATCACCTGAAGGGTAAGAAGTTTGCCGGTTTCTGGAAGACCGGCTATCCCAAGATCGACACCATCACCTGGAAGCCGGTGGTGGACAACAACACCCGCGCCGCCATCATGCAGACCGGCGAAGCGGACTTCGCCTTCAGCATTCCGTTCGAGCAGGCGGCCGTGCTCAAGGGCAGTGCCAAGGTGGACCTGATCGCCTCGCCGTCGATCATCCAGCGCTACCTGAGCATGAACACCATGGTCAAGCCGTTCAACGACCCCAAGGTGCGCCAGGCCATCAACTACGCCATCAACAAGGAAGCGCTGGCCAAGGTGGCGTTCGCCACCTATGCCACGCCGATGGACGGCGTGGTGCCCGCAGGCGTGGACTATGCCGAGAAGCTGGGCCCGTGGCCGTATGACCCGGCCAAGGCGCGTGCGCTGCTCAAGGAAGCCGGCTACCCGAACGGCTTCGAGACCACGCTGTGGTCCGCATACAACCACACTACCGCGCAGAAGGTGATCCAGTTCGTGCAGCAGCAGCTGCAGCAGGTCGGCATCAAGGCGACCGTGCAAGCGCTCGAAGCCGGCCAGCGCGTCGAGAAGGTCGAGAGCGTGCAGAAGCCGGAAGACGCCGGCGTGCGCATGTACTACGTGGGCTGGTCGTCGTCGACCGGCGAGTCCGATTGGGCCCTGCGTCCGCTGCTGGCCTCCGAATCGATGCCGCCCAAGCTGCTGAACACGGCGTACTACAAGAATGACCAGGTCGATGCGGACATCGCCGGTGCCTTGCGCACCACCGACCGTGGCGAGAAGGCACGTCTGTACAAGGATGCGCAGGAGCAGATCTGGAAGGATGCACCCTGGGCGTTCCTGGTGACCGAGAAGGTGCTGTTCGCGCGCGCCAAGCGCCTGACCGGCGCCTACGTGATGCCCGACGGCTCGTTCAGCTTCGACGACATCGACATCAAGCAGTAAGCGCATTGGCTTGACGCGAGGCACGTCCCATCAGAGCGGTGCCACGCGGTCAGTCATCGCTTAGCGGTACAGCGCAGTAAGCCGTGCACGGCCGTCTGCCCGCAGTCGCGGGGGCAGGGCGGGCGGCCCGCGGTCTTTAATCATCCGGTGCTTCATGCTGAATTACTTTCTCAAACGATTCCTGGGCGTGATCCCCACATTGCTGATCGTGGCAGTGCTGGTGTTCCTGTTCGTCCACCTGTTGCCGGGCGACCCCGCCCGGCTCGCGGCCGGCCCCGAGGCCGACCAGACCACGGTGGAGCTGGTGCGCCGCGATCTCGGCCTGGACAAGCCGCTGCCCGAGCAGTTCGTGCATTTCTTCTCGAACGCCTTGCGCTGGGAGTTTGGCAATTCGCTGCGCACCAAGCGTGCGGTCAGCGAGGAAATCGGCGACCGCTTCAAGCCGACCCTGTACCTGACGCTGGCCTCGATGGTGTGGGCGGTCATTTTCGGCATGGTGATCGGGATCAGCTCGGCCGTGTGGCGCAATCGCTGGCCCGATCGCTTCGGCATGACGCTGGCGGTGTCCGGCATTTCGTTTCCCGCCTTTGCGCTCGGCATGCTGCTGATGGAAGTGTTCTCGGTGCAGCTGGGCTGGCTGCCGTCGATCGGCGCCGATACCTGGAAGCACTACATCCTGCCGTCGATCACGCTGGGCGCCGCGGTGGCCGCCGTGATGGCGCGTTTTACCCGCGCCTCCTTCGTCGAGGTGCTGAATGAAGATTTCGTGCGGACCGCGCGCGCCAAAGGCGTGGGCGAGTTCCTGGTGGTGGCCAAGCACTGCCTGCGCAACGCCATGATTCCGGTGGTGACCATGATGGGCCTGCAGTTCGGCTTCTTGCTGGGCGGCTCGATCGTGGTGGAAAAGGTATTCAACTGGCCTGGCCTCGGACGCCTGCTGGTAGACGCGGTCGAGATGCGCGACTATCCGGTCATCCAGGCCGAGGTGCTGCTGTTCTCGCTCGAGTTCATCCTGATCAACCTGGTGGTCGACGTGCTGTACACCGTCATCAACCCCGCCATTCGTTACAAGTAAGTGAGGCCGGCATGACCCAGCTATCCACGCCCGCCAATGGCGAGCCCGCCGTTGCCGCCGCAGCCGCCGCGCAAGAAGCCGTGCGCACGCCCTGGACCGAGTTCTGGCGCAAATTCCGCAAGCAGCACCTGGCGCTGGGCGCCGGCGTGTTCGTGCTGCTGCTGGTGGCGGTGGCGGTCCTCGCCCCGCACCTGGTGCCTTACGATCCGGAGAACTTCTTCGACTACGACGCGCTCAATGCCGGCCCCTCCGCCGCGCACTGGTTCGGCGTCGATTCGCTCGGGCGCGATATCTTCAGCCGCATCCTGGCCGGTGCCCGCATCTCGCTGGCGGCAGGCTTCTTCTCGGTGATCATCGGCGCCATCGTCGGCACCGTGCTCGGACTGCTGGCCGGCTACTACGAAGGCTGGTGGGACCGCATCGTGATGCGCATCTCCGACGTGCTGTTTGCCTTCCCTGGCATCCTGCTGGCGATCGGCATCGTGGCCATCCTCGGCAACGGCATGACCAACGTGATCTTCGCGGTGGCGGTGTTCAGCATCCCGGCCTTTGCCCGCCTGGTGCGCGGCAATACGCTGATGCTCAAGCGCCTGACCTATGTGGAAGCCGCGCGCAGCATCGGCGCGTCCGACTTCACCATCCTGATGCGCCACATCCTGCCAGGCACCATCTCGTCCATCGTGGTGTACTTCTCGATGCGCATCGGCACCTCGATCATCACCGCCGCCAGCTTGTCCTTCCTGGGCCTGGGCGCGCAGCCGCCCACCCCGGAGTGGGGCGCGATGCTCAACGAGGCGCGCGCGGACATGGTGACCGCGCCGCATGTGGCGATCTTCCCCAGCCTGGCGATCTTCCTCACCGTGCTGGCCTTCAACCTGCTGGGCGACGGCCTGCGCGACGCGCTCGATCCGAAGATCGACCGGCGCTAAGGGGCGGCATCACATGTCGCATCACATGTCTGAAGCCATGCCGCATATCGGCGCGCTGGCGGCCGGCGCGCGCAACAGCATCACCGACGTGCCCGGCGTTGCGGTGGGCCACTGCACGCTGGCCGAGGGCGCCTGCCAGACCGGCGTGACGGTGGTGCTGCCGCACGCCGGCAACCTGTTCACCGACAAGGTGCCAGCCGCTGCCACGGTGCTCAACGGCTTTGGCAAGAGCGTGGGCCTGGTGCAGGTGGAAGAGCTCGGCGTGCTGGAGACGCCCATCGCGCTGAGCAACACCTTTGCCGTGGGGGCGCTGGCGCAGGCGCAGATCCGGCAGGCCATTGCGGCCAACCCGGAGATCGGCCGCGCCTGGCCCACCGTCAATCCATTGGTGTTCGAGTGCAATGACGGCTACCTGAACGACATCCAGGCGATGGCCGTGCAGCAAGCGCATTACGCGGATGCCTGCGCCGCGGCCGGCACGGCGTTCGCGCAGGGCGCGGTCGGGGCGGGGCGCGGGATGTCATCGTTCGGGCTGAAAGGCGGCATCGGCTCCGCCTCGCGCCAGGTGGGCGAATACCATGTGGGCGTGCTGGTGCAGTCCAACTTTGGCACCTTGCCCACCTTCACCGCGGCCGGCACGCGCGTTGGCGGCTTGCTGGCCGAGCGGCTGCAGGCGCACGCGCAGGCGCCGCAGTTGGAGTCCGGCCCGGAGAAGGGCTCGATCATCATGATCGTTGCCACCGACGCGCCGCTCGACGCGCGCCAGCTGCGCCGGCTGTCGCTGCGCGCGGGCGCGGGCCTGGCGCGCACCGGCTCGGTGTTCGGCCACGGCTCGGGCGATATCGCGCTCGCTTTTTCTACCGCTTACACCGTGCCGCAGCTGGCCGACGCGCCCATGCCGGCGCTGGCGATGCTGCACGAAACGCGCCTCGACGCGCTCTTCCACGCCGCCGCCGACAGCGTCGAGCAGGCCATCCTGCATGCGCTGTGGCAGGCCGAGACCGTGCACGGCCGCGATGGCCACCAGCGCGTTGCACTGCGCGAGCTGATGCCCGAGCTGCCGCAGCGGCTCGCGCGTCATGCATTGCCCCAGACGAACTGACTCCCCACCGCATGAAGATCCTGATTTCTACCGACATCGAAGGCGTGGCCGGCGTCTTCCACGCCGAGCAGACCCGCGCCGGCAACGGCGAGTACGAACGCGCCCGCGCCTGGATGACGGCCGAGGCCAACGCCGCGGTGCAAGGCGCCTTCGCCGGCGGCGCCACCGACGTGCTGGTCAACGACTCGCACGGCGGCTTCCGCAACCTGTTGCCCGACCTGCTCGATCCGCGCGCGCGCCTGGTGCTCGGCAAGCCGCGCTACCTCGGCATGATGGCCGGCGTGCCCGGCTGCGACGGCGTTTTCATGGTCGGCTACCACGGCCGCGCGCAGAGCCGCGGCATCCTGGCCCACACCATCAACAGCGGCGCGTTCGCCCGCATCTGGCTCAACGGCCAGGAACTGGGCGAGGCCGGGATCTACGGCGCGCTGGCGGGGGAATTCGGCGTGCCGGTGCTGATGGCCAGCGGCGACGATGTCTTCGTGGGTGAAACCCGCCCGTTGATGCCCTGGGCGCGCTACGTCCAGACCAAGGAAGCGGGCGGTCAGGGCAGCGGCACCACGCTGTCGCCCGCCGCGGCGCTCGAGGCAATTGCCGCGGCGGCCGAGCAGGCCGTGCGCGAGCAGGGTGGGCAAGCCCTGAACATCAGCGGCCCGATCCGCTGCCAACTGCAGACCCAGGGCCCGGCCTATGCCGACCTGTTCTGCCAGTGGCCCGCGCTGGAGCGCGTGGATGGCGTGACGCTGGCGTTCGATGCCGCCTCGGTGCAGGCGACCGTGCGCATGCTGAACTGCTTGTCGGCGATGTCGTTCATGCTGAAGTAGGCTGCGGCCAGGCCAGGCCAGGCCAGGCCAGGCCTGGCCTGGCCTGGCCTGTCGTGGCTGGTTGTGCCCGGTTGTGCGGTTGCTGGCCGCATGGTGGACAATAGCGGGTGGCAGGCGCCGACGGCGCCGCAAGCCACTTTGCAGCACTCATCACGGCAGGCACAAGCAGATTCATGATCGCAGTCAACGACGGGAGCTGGACTCCCGTACGCAAGGATTTTGTCGAACCCGGCACGCGCTGCCGGCAGCAGGTCGGCCGTGGACGGCACCACGGCTTCGGCAACGGCCAGGCCTTTATCCTGCGTGACGGGCAAGGCCACGAGCACCCCTTTGGCGAGGCCTGCGCGCGGGCCGTGCTCGCTGAGCCGGGCCTGTTGTACCTGGTGCCGGACTACACCGAGCGGGACGCCGGCCAGCCCGTGCCCGTGCCCGAGGTGACCGCGCCGGACAACGAGGCGTTCGAGGCCACCGGCCCGGCCGCCAAAGCAAGGCCAGCGACGCCGCGCTGCGGCGCGCGTCGGCCATCCGCTACCTGGTGCTGCGCATGGAGAAGGTGGCCAGCGTGCCGCGCGTCCAGCCCACCGTGCGTTTTCCTGCCCTCGAAGAGGTGTATCAGTCCTACCTGGAAACCGGCGAGCTGCCGGATGCCCAGGTCAAGCGCATCCTCGCCATCGAGCGCAGCGCAACCACCCCGCCCAAGCTCAAGACCATCAACCTGCTCGATGTCTATACCGCGCACGTCAAGCTGGAGCGCGCGATCCAGGAGTCCAACCGCGTCGAGCAGCGCCGCTTCCTGCGCAGCATCCATGACTGGCTGGCGCGCCACCTGGTGTTGTCCGCCGCCCAGATCGCCGCGGCAGGCATCCAGATGCATCCGCATGCGTTCCGCTCCCTGTTGCTGCGTGAGGTGGCGCCGGTGGATGCCAAGGGCGGCAAGGCCGGCAAAAGCTAGCTACCCGGCTTCGGGCGGCTTCGGATGGCAATACCCGGCAAGTTGGCGTTTAATAGCGGCACCCCTACTCCTCGCCGAGCGCGAAATCTGCTGTCATGTCCTTGCACACCAGCTTTTCCCGCAGTTATGCCGAAGCCCGGCAGAAATTCCGTGACGCGGCCCAGGCTGCCGGCGGCACCCTGACCGATTTCCCCCATCCCACCAAGCGCGGCTGCGCCGACGAGGAACTCGCCATGGATGTCGCCTGGGTGGGCGATGCAGAGGCCAGGCGCATGCTCATGGTGACCTCCGGCATGCACGGCGTGGAAGGGTTCTGCGGCTCCGGGGCGCAGGTTGCCATGCTGGGCGACACGGATCTGCTGCAGGCGTGCGCCGGCGCCGGCGTGGCGCTGCTGCTGGTGCACGCGGTCAATCCCTATGGCTTCTCGCATATGCGGCGTGTCAACGAGGACAACGTTGACCTCAACCGCAATTTCATGGATTTCACCCAGCCGCTGCCCGACAACGCGCCGTATGCCGAGGTGGCGCCCATGCTGCTGCCCGAGCACTGGCCGCCCTCCGAGGCCGACCAGGCCGCGCTGATGAAGGCGGTGGCCGAGAAGGGCTTGCCCTGGTACCAGGCGGCGGTGAGCGCCGGCCAGTACCAGGCACCGCAAGGGCTGTTCTTCGGTGGCAACAAGGCGACATGGAGCAACTACACGCTGCGCCGCATCCTGGCGCGCTTCGGCGCCGGGCGCGAGGCCCTGCGCTGGATTGACGTACACACCGGCCTGGGGCCGTGGGGCTACGGGGAGCCGATCTACATGGGGCCGGACCATGCGGAGCATATCAATAGGGTGCGTGCCATCTGGGGCCGCAATGTCACGTCGATCTACGACGGCTCGTCTGCCTCGGCCAATCTCAATGGCATGGCGTGGGTGGCGGCGCCGGAAACCTTGCCGGCGCTGGACTACAGCGGCATCGCGCTCGAGTTCGGCACGGTGCCGGTCACGGAGGTGCTGGATGCGCTGCGCGGCGACCACTGGCTGCATCTGCATCCCGAGGCGGACGAAGGGCAACGCAACCTGATCCGGCAGGCGATGTGGCATGCGTTCTACGGCGATGCCGACGACTGGCGCGAGAGCGTGGTGGAGCAGGTGCGCGAGGCGACGGTGAAGGCGCTGGCGCTCTGGTAGAGCAAGCCGCGGCCGGCGTCAATCATCCTGGACGAAAAGCACAAGGGCCGGAGATTCCGGCCCTTGTCACGCTCGCAAGCCAGGCTGATGGCTTCAGCCCGGGAGTGCCTCGTACGTCAGCAGGAACACCTGCTCCTCGCCGGCGCTGACCGGCAACCAGACGATCTCCAGATCGGGGAACGCGGCTTGCACATTGGCGTGCTCGTTGCCGATCTCCACCACCAGCGCGCCACCCGGATTCAGGTGTGCCTTGGCGCCGGCAATGATGCGGCGGACCACGTCCATGCCGTCATCGCCACCGGCCAGTGCGATGCGCGGCTCGGCCTGGTATTCGGCCGGCAGCGCTTGCATGGAGGTTTCGTTGACGTAAGGCGGGTTGGTGAGGATCACATCGTATTTGGCGCCGGCGGGCAGCGGTGCGTACAGATCGCCCTCGTACAGGCTGATGCGGTCTTCCATCTTGTAGTCCGCCACATTACGGCGAGCCACGGCCAGTGCGTCCGGCGAAATATCGACTGCGTCGATACGGGCCTTCGGCCAGACGTGCGCGGCGATGATCGGCAAGCAGCCGGAGCCGGTGCACAACTCCAGCACCGGGCCGATCTCGGCGCTGTCGCCTACCCAGGGTTCCAGCCCTTCATGCAGCAGTTCGCCAACGAAGCTGCGCGGCACGATCACGCGCGAGTCCACGTAGAAGCGCAGGCCGTGCATGAAGGCCTCGTTGGTGATGTAGGCCGCCGGCACGCGCTCGGTGACGCGGCGCTCGATGACCTGCAACACGGCATCCACTTCTTCGGGCAGCAGGCGGGCGTCGAGGAACGGGTCGAGCGTGTCCAGCGGCAGGTGCAGCGTATGCAGCGTCAGGTACGCGGCTTCGTCGTAGGCATTGGCGCTGCCGTGGCCAAAAGACAGCTTGGCTTGGGTGAAGCGCGAGACCGCGAAGCGCAGCAGGTCGCGCACGGTGCGCAGGGGGGAGGAGGTGGCCATGTGGTCTTTCTTTTGTCCGCGGCGATCAGGCGATCAGGCGTTCCAGCACGCCGCGGTAGATGTTTTTGAGGGGTTCGATAAAGCGCACTTCCACGTGCTCGTCGATCTTGTGGATGCTCGCGTTGGGCGGCCCGAACTCGATCACTTGCGGGCAGATCTTGGCGATGAAGCGGCCATCGGAGGTGCCGCCGGTGGTGGACAGCTCGGTCTTGACGCCCGTCTGCGCTGCGATGGCGCCGGCCAGCGCTTCGGACAGGTCGCCGCGCGCGGTCAGGAAGGGCTCGCCGCCCAGGGTCCAGTCCAGGTCGTAGTCGAGCTGGTGGCGGTCCAGGATGGCATGCACGCGCGCCTTCAGGCCGTCGGGCGTGCTGGCGGTGGAGAAGCGGAAGTTGAAATCGATGGTGACATGGCCCGGGATCACGTTGGTGGCGCCGGTGCCGCCGTGGATATTCGACATCTGCCAGCTGGTGGCGGGGAAATACTCGTTGCCTTCGTCCCAGCGTTCGTTCACCAGGTCGGTCAGCGCGGGCGCTGCCAGGTGGATGGGGTTCTTGGCCAGGTGCGGGTAGGCGATATGGCCCTGCACGCCCTTCACGGTGAGCTTGCCGGAGAGCGAGCCGCGGCGGCCGTTCTTGACCATGTCGCCCAGCGTGTCGACCGAGGTGGGCTCGCCCACGACGCAGTAGTCGAGCCGCTCGCCGCGTGCCTTGAGCGCTTCGACCACCTTGACGGTGCCGTCATGCGCGGGACCTTCTTCGTCGCTGGTGATCAGGAAGGCGATCGAGCCGGCGTGGTCCGGGTGAGCCTTGACGAATTCTTCCACCGCCACCACGAAGCCGGCGATCGAGGTCTTCATGTCGGCGGCGCCACGGCCATACAGCTTGCCGTCGCGGTGGCTGGGCAGGAAGGGGTCGGAGCCCCATTGCTCCAGCGGGCCGGTGGGCACCACGTCGGTATGGCCGGCAAAGGCCAGCAGCTTGCCCTCCTGGCCACGCGTGCCGCGCTTGACGGCCCACAGGTTGGTCACGCGGAAATCGTCCGGGCCGCTGACGATGGCTTCGCAGGCGAAGCCGAGCGCCTTCAGGCGGGTTTCCAGCACGGCCTGGCAGCCTTCATCGGCGGGCGTGACGGAGCGGCGGCGGATCAGGTCTTCGGTGAGGGCGAGGGTGGCGGTCATGAGAGGAATCAATAGGTCCAAGGGACTTAGCTATGGGGCAGTTGCATGCGGGCTTTGGCCTGTCGAAGAGCTGCCCGGTTTTCTGCCGTTCGCCGGGACGCCTGCGTCGCTCGGGACGTCCGCTGGTTTACTCCCCTCTCCCGCGAGAGCGGGAGAGGGGCCGGGGGAGAGGGAGTAACAACCGTCGGGCACCGCAAGCGGCGCTGGCGCATCCTGCCGGCTTCGGCCGGCGCTTCAGGGCTCTAAAACAAGCTGGCGTAATTATCCGGCGAAAACCCCACGCTGACGCTGCCCTTGTGGGCCAGCACTGGCCGCTTGATCAGCGAAGGGCTTTGCTGCATCAGGAGAATCGCGCCGGCATCCTGTTCCGCAAGCGCCTTGTCCGCATCGGACAGCGCGCGCCAGGTGGTGCCCTTGCGGTTGAGCAGGGTAGTGAGCGGCACATGCGCGAGCCAGCCGCGCAGCATGGCTTCGTCCACGCCTTGCTTCTTGAAATCGTGGAAGGTGTAGTCCACACCGTTGGATTCGAGCCAGGTACGGGCTTTCTTGACGGTATCGCAGTTGGGAATGCCGTAGAGCAGGACAGTCATGGCGATGAGCGGAGAAACGAGAGGGCCGGCCGGTCTGGCTAGCGCAGCAAAAGGTTGAGGGCGACCACCAGGCCGGCGAGGCCAAGCGCGAAACCGGCCATGGCCACGCCTGTCATCAGGCGCAACCGGCGATCCAGCCGTGCGGCCTCGCGGCGCAGGGCCTCGATGGTGATGGCATGTTGCTCGGCCAGCAGCTTGACGGCCTCGGCCTGCTGCATGGCGGCGTTTTCGAGATCCGCGATGCGTGCGGCAGGGTCGCGCGTGTCCGGGCCTGGCATGTCCGTGCTGCCATCGCGGCGCTTGCCCTTCTTGATCTTCTCGATGGTCTTGTTGGCCTGTTCGAGGATCGTGGGCAGCAGCGAGAGAACGGTGGTGACAGTGGTCGGGTCCAGGGCCATGAGTCGCTTGCGAAGGGCGGGCCAGCGGCGGCCGGCGGCGGTATCCATTGAGCGGGAACCGTTGGAGAGCGGGGAAAGGGGAGCGTTAGCGTTCTGATCCGGCATTCCGGTTCAGACCGGCCGCGCACGCGCGCGGTTCCGGGCCAGGGGCGCTCCCCTCGATGCGGCGGGCGAGATCAGTCGCCGCGCAGCAGGTCGTTCAGGCTGGTCTTGGCGCGGGTTTGCGCGTCCACCTTCTTGACGATCACGGCGCAGTACAGGCTGTACTTGCCATCCTTGGAGGGCAGGTTGCCCGCCACCACCACCGAGCCAGCCGGCACGCGGCCGTAGTGGATCTCGCCGGTTTCGCGGTCATAGATCTTGGTCGACTGGCCGAGGTACACGCCCATCGAGATCACCGAGTTTTCTTCCACGATCACGCCTTCGACCACTTCCGAGCGCGCGCCGATGAAGCAGTTGTCTTCGATGATGACCGGGTTGGCCTGCAGCGGCTCGAGCACGCCGCCAATGCCGACGCCGCCGGACAGGTGGACGTTCTTGCCGATCTGGGCGCACGAGCCGACGGTGGCCCAGGTGTCGACCATGGTGCCTTCATCGACGTAGGCGCCGATGTTGACGTACGAGGGCATCAGCACGGCGTTCTTGGCGATGAACGAGCCGCGGCGGGCTACCGCCGGGGGCACCACGCGGAAGCCGCCCTTGGCGAAGTCGTCAGCGGTCCAGTTGGCGAACTTGGTCGGCACCTTGTCGTAGAACTGGGCGAAGCCGCCAGCGGACATCGGCGCATTGTCTTCCAGGCGGAACGACAGCAGCACGGCCTTCTTGATCCACTGGTTGACGATCCATTCCTTGCCTTGCTTCTGGGCCACGCGCAGGGCGCCGGTGTCGAGCTGGCCGATCACGTTGGCCACGGCTTCGCGGATGTCGTTGGGGGCGGACTTGGGCGAGAGGCTTGCGCGGTCTTCCCATGCCTGGTCGATCAGGGCTTGCAGTGCTTGCGTCATATGCGTGTTTTCAGTGGTTGATCGTTGTCTACAACAAAATACGGTGTGTGCGGTGCGCGTCGCCCGCGTCCTCCGGTTTCAGCCCAGCGATTTGCAGAAGGCGACGATGCGGCGCGCGCCTTCCAGGCATTCCTCGGGCGTGGCCACCAGCGCCATGCGCACGCGGTTGGCGCCCGGGTTGATGCCGTCGGCCTCGCGCGCCAGGTAGCTGCCCGGCAGCACGGTGACGTTCTGCTCGGCCAGCAGCCGCGCGGCAAACTCGGTGTCCGACAGGCCGGTGCGCGAGACATCCGCCCACAGGTAGAAGCCGGCATCAGGCAGCGCCACGCCCAGCACCTCGGCCAGCATCGGCGTGACCTCGGCAAACTTGCGCACGTAGGCGGCGCGATTGTCGCGCACATGGGCCTCGTCGTTCCAGGCCGCCACGCTGGCGGTCTGCACCGCCGGGTTCATGGCGCCGCCGTGATAGGTACGGTATAGCAGGAATTTCTTCAGCAGGGCGGCGTCTCCCGCCACGAAGCCCGAGCGCAGGCCCGGCACATTGGAGCGCTTGGACAGGCTGGAGAACATCACCAGGCGCTCGAAGGGATGGGCGCCCTCGGCGCGGCCCAGCTTGTGCGCCGCTTCCAGCGCGCCCAGCGGCGGCTCGCCTTCCTTGAAGTAGATCTCCGAGTAGCACTCGTCCGAGGCGATCACGAAGCCATGGCGGTCGGACAGCGCGAACAGTTCGCGCCAGTCTTCCAGCGACAGCACGGCGCCGGTCGGGTTGCCCGGAGAGCACACGAAGACCAGTTGCACCTTGGCCCAGGTCTCGGCGGGGATGCGATCGAAGGCGGGCGCAAAGTTGCGCGTCGGGTCGCTGTTAGCGAACACCGGGGTGGCGCCGGCCAGCAGGGCCGCGCCTTCGTAGATCTGGTAGAACGGGTTGGGGCACAGCACCAGCGCGCCAGGCTGGCTGGCGTCGACCACGGTCTGGGCGAAGGCAAACAGCGCCTCGCGCGAGCCGGTCACCGGCAGCACCTGGGTGGCGGCGTTGACAGCTGGCAGGTTGTAGCGGCGCTGGAGCCACGCGGCCATGCACTGTCGTAGTGCATCGGATCCGGCCGTTGTGGGATAATTCGCCAGTCCCTGCAGTGCATTCGACAGCGCCGTCTTGATGAACTCGGGCGTGGGGTGCTTGGGTTCGCCGATGCCGAAGCTGATCGCGGGCAGCGCGCCATTCGGTTTGACGTCAGCCAGCAGCACGCGCAGTTTCTCGAACGGATAGGGCTGGAGCAGGTCGAGGCGGGGATTCACGATCAGGTTCAGGCCGGATGGGCCAAGCTCAAAGCCGGTCATTATAAAGGATTGCCGGGCATTCCCGCGTGCCGTCAAGGCCCTGGTGGCGCGCCGCCCCGGCTGTGCCCGATTGTCTCCGATTGCCCCCGAGTGTCCCGCGGTGATTTTCCGATACCCAATACTGACTGGCTGCCCGACCGGCAGCCTTAACCGTTTTCCCATGAGCAATCTGCCTCCAGCTTCCACCGCGTCGGCCGCGGCCGACCCGCATGCCTTCAGATCCACTTTGTCCATCCTGCTGGGTGCTTCAGTCTGGGGCATCGCCTGGTTTCCCTACCGGGTGCTGGCCGGCTGGGGCCTGGGCGGCAGACGGCGGCCGCGCTGGTGAGCGCCATGGCCGCGCTGATTGCCTTGGTGGCCTTCGCCCGCCACCTGGGCGGCCTGCGCTGGTCGTGGCTGTTCGTGGCGATCGGGCTGGCGGCCGGCGTGACCAACGCCGGCTTTGTGTGGGGCAGCGTCAACGGACACGTGATGCGAGTGTTGCTGCTGTTCTACCTGACGCCGGTCTGGACGGCCTTGTTCGCCCGCGTCTTCCTGGGCGAGAAGCTGTCGGCGCCCGGCTTGCTGCTGGTGGTGCTTGCGCTGTTTGGCGCGGGGCTGATGCTGTGGACGCCGGAAGTGGGCCTGCCGTTGCCCACGCGCGCGGCGGAATGGTCCGGCCTGATCGGCGGCATGGGGTTTGCCGTCAACAATGTGCTGTCGCGCCGGGCCGGGCAACTTTATCCGGAGATGGATGCGCGCCTGCGCACCGTGATGGTCTACCTGGGCTGCACGGCTGTCGGCCTGCCGTGCGCGCTGTTGCTGGAGCCGGGCGGCGTGGCGCTTGCGCAGCTGACCGGCTGGGGCGGCCTGGCGTTGATGCTGGGTCTCGCCGCCACGTTGGTGCTGAGCAATTCGGTGGTCCAGTACGGGCTGCAGCGGCTGCCGGCCAACCGGGTATCGCTGCTGATGCTGTTCGAGATCGTGATTGCGGCGGTGTCGTCGTGGTGGCTGGCGACCGAGACGCTGAGCTGGAAAGAGGCCGCCGGCGGCCTTTGCATCGTGGCGGCTGGCGCCTTATCGGGGCTGGTGCACCGCACCAGGGTACGTCGTGCCGACGCCGCGCCCGGTGCGGACCAGGCGCTGCAGCCGCAATAGCTGGCGCTCGGCCTTACTCGGCCTCAATAAAGCATCGCCCGCGAGACCACCGCCACCAGCGGCTTGCGGATGGCGCGCTCCACGCCGGCATGCAGGCGCAGCGGGCGCAGCAGCATCTTGACCGTCATCTCGATCGGCAGGTTGCGCCGGATCACGGCGCTGACCCGGGAGTTGAGCTTGCGCACGTCCTTTTGCGGGATATCCTCGGTGCCGCGCTCGATGCGCAGCACATTGCGCAGCGCGATCTCCGCGTCTTCGTTCTTGATTTCCAGCAGGCGGCGCACCAAAGCGCCCAGCACGCGCAGGCGGCCGAGCCGTTCCACGCCGTTGAAGGTGTTGAAGTAGCGGTAGAAATGCTTGTAGTGGCGCACCTCGTCATCGGCGATGCGCCGCGTCAGGTTGCGCAGCACCGGCTCGTCGCTGGCTTGCTCCAGGGAGCGGTAGAGGGCCGCGGTGCCGGTCTCGACCACGCAGCGCGCGGCCATCTCAAGGGCTTCCGTGGGCTCGAATTTGTCGATCGAGCAGGTATGGCGGTATTCCTCGAAGAACCGCGCGTAGCCGCGCTCCCAGTCGAACTCGGGCCAGACATGTTCCACATAGCGCCGCAGGGCCAGGCCGTGCTGCAGTTCCTCCGCCTCCCAGTGTTCGGACAGCCAGCAGGAAGCCTCGGGGTTGGCGGCGTAGTAGTGGGCCAGGTTGCCGGCATACGTGTCCGAGCCGCTTTCGACAAAGGACGCCGACACCAGCAGGTAGAACAACTCGCGATCGGGTCGCACCCGGGCGGTGTCGATGGCCTGGAAATCGATGTCGCTCAGGGACCAGGGTGGCGCTTTGGTCACAAAGCCGGCATCTTGGCCGGATGCGCTGCCGTCTGATATCGCCGGGGTGAAGGCGGTCATGCTGAACACTCCCAGAAGGGTCGCGAAGCCGGGCTCCGCGTTGGCCGGAGGCAGCCATTGCGCCGGTAAAAGGACGGCGGGCGCAATGGGCCTCAAGGATCACGCTGACAATGAAGAGACTAGCACTAACCCTCGGAAGTTTCCCGCCGGTGCCGAGCAAACGACGTCAATCAGCGCAGGGTGGTGGTCTTCGCCACATGGCAGCATTACCGGAGTGTGGGGCGCGAACCGCACAAGGTGTATCGGAAGCGGCCCAAATCCCCCAGGGAAATGCCTTGCGCTTAGCCCGGAAAGCGCCCGGACGCCGGAGGCGCGATGGTATGATTAGCGCCATCTATCGGGCACAAGAGAGAAGGCATGGGGCGCAACCGGCACGCGTCGGCCCCGCTTCTCGTTGGGGCCCGGCTCTCCTGAACGCTGCATTACGCTAGATACCCCACGACCAACCGTGCGACTGTCCTCGATCAAGCTGGCGGGCTTCAAGTCCTTCGTCGATCCCACCAATTTTCAAGTGCCCGGCCAACTGGTCGGCATCGTCGGTCCCAACGGCTGCGGCAAATCGAACATCATCGATGCGGTGCGCTGGGTGCTGGGCGAGTCGCGTGCCTCCGAGCTGCGCGGCGAGTCCATGCAGGACGTGATCTTCAATGGCTCCACCGCGCGCAAGCAGGCGGGGCGCGCTAGCGTCGAACTGGTGTTCGACAACCCCGAGGGGCGCGCTGGCGGGCAATGGAGCCAATATGCCGAGATCGCCGTCAAGCGGGTGCTGACCCGCGACGGCACGTCCTCCTACTACATCAACAACCAGGCCGTGCGCCGCCGCGACATCCAGGACATCTTCCTGGGCACCGGCCTGGGGCCGCGCGCCTACGCCATCATCGGGCAGGGCATGATCTCGCGCATCATCGAGGCCAAGCCCGACGACATGCGGATCTTCCTGGAAGAAGCCGCAGGCGTGTCCAAGTACAAGGAACGCCGCCGCGAAACCGAAAACCGCCTGTCGGACACGCGCGAGAACCTGACCCGCGTCGAAGACATCCTGCGCGAGCTTGGCACCAACCTGGACAAGCTCGAAGGGCAGGCCGAAGTGGCCCAGCGCTTCAAGACCTTGCAGTCCGACGGCGAGGAAAAGCAGCACCTGTTGTGGCTGCTGCGCAAGCGCGAGGCCCAGGCCGAGCAGGAGCGGCACACGCGCGCCATCGAGCAGGCCCAGATCGACCTGGAAGCGCAAACCGCGCAACTGCGCCACGTCGAGGCCGAGCTCGAGACCATGCGCGCCGCGCATTACGCGGCCTCGGACAATATGCACACCGCGCAGGGCGGCTTGTACGAGGCCAATGCCGAAGTCAGCAAGCTCGAAGCCGAGATCCGCTATGTGGTGGAGTCGCGCAACCGCGTGCAGGCCCAGATCGCCGCACTGACGGCGCAGCGCGAGCAGTGGCAGGGCAAGGCCGAGCAGGCTACCGATGCCTTGGCGCAGGCCGAGGAAGAACTGGCGGTGGCCGAAGGCCGCACCATCGAGGCCCAGGAGGCCGTCGCACACAAGACTGACGAGCTGCCCACGCTGGAAGCCCAATGGCGCGATGCCCAGGTGCTGTCCAACGAGCAGCGCGCCAGCATCATGCAGGCCGAGCAGGCACTCAAGCTGGAGGCCGCGCAGCAGCGCAGCGCCGACCAGATGCTGCAGCAGCTCGAGCAGCGCCGTGAGCGCTTGTCCGGCGAAGAAAAGGGGCTGGACCGTCCCGATGAGATCCGCCTGGAAGAGCAGCGCGCCGAGCTGGCCGAGCAGGAAGCCGTGCTGGAAGAGGCGCAGGCCATCCTGGCTGACTCCGCCGATAGCGTGCCGCGCCTGGACAGCGAGCGCCGCAGCGCGCAGGAGCGCGTGCAGCGCGAGGCCGCCGCGATCGGGGCACTGGAAGCGCGCCTGGCCGCGCTCAGGCAATTGCAGGAAAACGTGCAGACCGAAGGCAAGGTGCAGCCGTGGCTGGCCAAGCACGGCCTGGCCGAGCTGCCGCGCCTGTGGAAGAAGCTCCATATCGAGCCGGGCTGGGAAAGCGCGCTGGAATCCGTGCTGCGTGAAAAGCTCGGCGCGCTCGAAGTCTCCAACCTGGACTGGATCAAGTCCTTCCTGTCCGACGCGCCGCCTGCCAAGCTGGCCTTCTATTCGCCGCCGCCGGCCGCGCGCCCGCAGGAAGCCCCTGCCGGCCTGCGCCCGCTGATGGCGCTGGTGCAGATCACCGAGCCCGGCATCCGGGCCGTGATGCAGGACTGGCTGGCCGACATCTACACCGCTGCCGACATGGCGTCGGCGCTGGCCCAGCGCGCCACGCTGCCGGAAGGTGCGTCGTTCGTGGTGGCCGAGGGCCACCTGGTGGGCCGCAACTCGGTCCACCTCTATGCGGCCGATTCCGAGCAGGCCGGCATGCTGGCCCGCGAGCAGGAAATCGAAAACCTGCAGAAGCAGGCGCGCGCCCAGCTGCTGCTGTCCGACGAAGCCAAGAGCCAGGCGGTCCGCGCCGAAGCAGCCTACACGCAGGCCAGCGCGGCGCTCACCGAGGCGCGCGGGCGCAGCGAGCAAGCCACCCGCCGCGTGCACGCGCTGCAGATGGACGTGCTCAAGCTGTCGCAGGCCATGGAGCGCTACGCTGCGCGCAGCGGCCAGATCCGCGAGGAACTGGCGGAAATCGCCGCGCAGATCGAAGAGCAGCGCGCCATCCGCGCGGAATCCGAAGCCAGCTTCGAGCAGCATGACGCCGCCCTGGCGGAGATGCAGTCTACCCACGAAGACCACCAGATGGCCTTCGAAGCGCTGGACAGCAAGCTGTCATCGGCACGGCACCAGCTGCGCGATTTCGAGCGCGCGGCGCAGGAAGCCCTGTTTGCCGAGCGCAACCTGGCTAACCGCATCGACGAGCTGCGCCGCAATATCCAGACCGCCGGCGACCAGTCGGAGCGTCTTGCGCAGTCGCTGGAAGACGCCCGCGTCGAGCTGGAAACCATCAACGAGCAGACCGCCCACACCGGGCTGCAGGACGCGCTGGAGCGGCGCGCCGTGAAGGAAGAAAAGCTCCAGCTCGCCCGCACCGAGCTGGACGCGCTGTCGGCGCAACTGCGCCAGTACGACGACCAGCGCCTGGCCGCCGAGCGCAGCCTGCAGCCGCTGCGCGACCGCATCACCGAGTACCAGTTGAAGGAACAGGCCGCGCGCCTGAACCAGGAGCAGTTCAGCGAGCAGCTGACCACCGCAGAGGTGGACGAGGCCGCGCTGGCCGAGAAGCTCACGCCCGATCTCAAGCCCTCCTACCTGCAGGGCGAGGTCACGCGCCTGAACAACGCCATTAATGCGCTCGGGCCGGTGAACATGGCCGCGCTGGACGAACTGGCGGCGGCGCGCGAGCGCAAGACCTTCCTCGATGCGCAGTCGGCCGACCTGGTCGACGCCATCACCACGCTGGAAGACGCGATCCACAAGATCGACCAGGAAACCCGCGCGATGCTGCAGGGGACCTTCGACCAGGTCAACCACCACTTCGGCGAGCTGTTCCCGTTGCTGTTCGGTGGCGGGCAAGCCAAGCTGATCATGACCGGTGACGAAATCCTCGACGCGGGAGTGCAGGTGATGGCGCAGCCGCCGGGCAAGAAGAACTCGACCATTCACTTGCTGTCGGGCGGCGAGAAGGCCCTGACGGCCATCGCGCTGGTGTTCGCCATGTTCCAGCTCAATCCGGCGCCGTTCTGCTTGCTCGACGAGGTGGACGCGCCGCTGGACGATGCCAATACGGAGCGCTACGCCAATATGGTGGCGCGCATGTCGGACAAGACCCAGTTCGTCTTCATTTCCCACAATAAAATCGCAATGGAAATGGCACACCAGTTGATTGGCGTGACGATGCAGGAGCAAGGGGTATCGCGTATCGTCGCCGTGGATATGGACGCAGCGATCTCGATGGCGGAGGCAGCATGACGCTCCAGACAGCCCTGATCGTTGCCGGTATTGTCCTGCTGCTGCTGGTCGTAGCCTATAACCAGTGGCAGATCCGCAAGGCGCGCCGCCCGCGCGCGCTGCAGCCCGAAGACGACCTGCCGCCGATGCGCGAGCCGGTGGTCAGCCCGGTGATCAAGCCGGAAGTCAGCGCCAAGCTGCACGAGCCGTCGCCCGAGCATCAGGTCGAGCGCCGCGAGCCCACGCTGTCGGCCTCGCCGCTGGACGCCGCCGCCGTGGCGGCTCGCATGGCCGCCAGCTCGGCCGATGCCGACGACGCCCTGGCGGACGAAGTCGCCGTTGCTGCGGCGCCCTCATCGACTCATGCGCCCCATGCGCCCCATGCGGCTGCCGGCAAGCCCGGGCATGCCGAGAAGTCGGGACAGCCTGCCGGGCCCACTGAGCCGCATGACGCTGCGGACCATGAAGAACGCGCCGAACAGGTCAAGCCCAAGCAAGAGCCTGCGCCTGCCAAAGAACCGCAGCCCGAGCCCGTTGCACTGGATGGCCAGCCCACGCCGGCCGTCATCGATCCGCTGATCGACTGCATCGTGCCGCTGCACCTGGAGCGCAAGAGCTCGGGCGATCGCATCCTGCCGCTCACCGGCCGCCTGCGCCGCGCGGGGACCAAGCAGGTGCATATCGAAGGCCTGCGCAGCGAAGCCAATGCCTGGGAGCCGGTCACCGCCGGCCATCAGTACGAAGACCTGCAGGTAGCGGTGCAGCTCGCCAACCGCGGCGGCGCGCTCAATGCGCTCGAGTTTTCCGAGTTCGTCAATGCGGTGGAAGCGCTGGCCGAAGCGCTCGACGCCTCCGCCGAGCTGCCGGACATGACCGAGACGGTGGCCAATGGCCGCGAGCTGGATGCGTTTGCCGCCAGTTGTGATGTGCAGCTTGGCGTCAACGTGATCTCCGACGGCGCGCCATGGTCGGCCGCCTATGTGCAGACGGTGGCGACCCAGGACGGGCTGGTGCTGTCGCGCGATGGCACGCGCTTCACGCGCTATCAGGCCAACGCCGAGGGCGTGCAGCGGGCCTTGTTCACGCTGCAGTTCGGCGACACCAACTTCCTGCGCGATGACCTCACGGCCAAGGCTGGCCGCCAGATCACGCTGCTGCTCGATGTGCCGTCCGCGGCGCAGGCGACCAAGCCGTTCAAGACTGTTTGCGAGTACGGCTACAGCCTGGCGCAGCGCATGGGCGCGCAACTGGTCGACGACAATATGCGGCCGCTGAGCGAATCGTCCTTCGTCGCCATCTTCGGCCAGCTTCAGACGCTCTACGACAAGCTCGAGGCGCGCGGCATGCCTGCGGGCTCGCCGGTGACGCTACGTTTGTTCAGTCTCTGAAACGCCAGTTCTGCATCGACGATATCGACGACAACGACGACAACGGATTCAGTCCCTCCAGCATGAGCACCAAACCAGAAGGTGCGGCGGCGCAAGCCCCCGCGCCTGTCAGCGATTTTCCCGCCGCGCGCGCCGACTGGCTGCGCGCCGAGCTGGAGCGCCACAATTACCAGTACTACGTCCTCGATGCGCCGTCGGTGCCCGATGCGGAATACGACGCGCTGTTCCGCGAATTGCAGGACATCGAGGCCGTCCATCCCGACTTGCTGACCCCGGAGTCGCCCACGCAGCGCGTGGGCGGGCAGCCGCTGTCCGCCTTCGATACGGTGCGCCACGCCATCCCGATGCTGTCGCTCAACAACGGCTTCGAGGATGAGGACGTGGTGTCCTTCGACCGGCGTTGCGCACAGGGGCTGGGGCGCGCCGCGCCCGCCGAGGGCGCGGCCGACCTGTTCAGCGCCGCCGAGGCGGTGGAATATGCCTGCGAGCTGAAGTTCGACGGCCTGGCCATGTCCTTGCGCTACGAGGGCGGCCGGCTGGTGCAGGCCGCCACCCGCGGCGACGGCGAGACCGGCGAGGACGTGACCGTCAACGTGCGCACCATCAAGGCAATTCCGCTGCGACTACGCGGCAAGGCTGTGGACTTGCCGGCGGTGCTGGAAGTGCGCGGGGAAGTCTTCATGTACCGCCGCGAATTCGACAAGCTCAATGCGCGGCAGGCCGAGGCCGGAGAAAAGACCTTCGTCAATCCGCGCAATGCCGCCGCCGGCAGCCTGCGCCAGCTGGATCCGCGCATCACCGCGAAGCGCCCCTTGTCGTTCTTTGCCTACGGCTTGGGCGATCTGCAAGGCGCGCCGCGTCCGCAGACGCACAGCGCCATGCTCGACTGGTTCGCCGAGATCGGCATGCCGGTCTGCGCGGAGCGCGCGGTAGTGCGGGGCGCCGAGGGCTTGCTGGACTTCTACCGCGGCGTGGGCGAGCGGCGCGCGGCCTTGCCCTACGATATCGACGGCGTCGTGTACAAGGTCAACGCGCTGGCCGAGCAGGAGCGCCTTGGCTTCGTGTCGCGCGCGCCGCGCTTCGCGCTGGCACACAAGTTCCCGGCCCAGGAAATGACCACGGTGGTCGAGGACATCGAGGTGCAGGTTGGCCGAACCGGCGCCATCACGCCGGTGGCGCGGCTGGCGCCGGTGTTCGTGGGCGGCGTGACGGTGACCAATGCCACGTTGCACAACGAGGACGAGATCCGCCGCAAGGACGTGCACATCGGCGATACCGTGATCGTGCGGCGTGCCGGCGACGTGATTCCCGAAGTGGTGGCGGTGGTGCCGGAGCGCCGGCCTGCCCACGCGCGCGCCTTTGTCATGCCCACCGCATGCCCGGTGTGCGGATCGCATATCGAGAAGCTGGAAGGCGAGGTGATCGCACGCTGCACCGGCGGGCTGATCTGCCCGGCCCAGCGCAAGCAGGCGCTGCTGCATTTCGCGCAGCGCCGCGCCATGGATATCGAAGGCCTGGGCGACAAGGTGGTCGAGCAGCTGGTCGATATGGCTATCGTGCACACGCCGGCCGATCTCTACAAGCTCGGTGTCGCCAAGCTGGCCGCGCTGGACCGGATGGCCGACAAGTCGGCCACCAACCTGGTGGCAGCGATCGAGGCCTCGCGCGAGACCACGCTCAACCGTTTTATCTTCTCGCTTGGCATCCGCCATGTGGGCGAAGCGACGGCCAAGGACCTGGCCAAGCATTTCGGCAAGCTCGACGGGCTGCTGGCAGCCGATGAGGCCGCCTTGCTGGAGGTCAACGACGTGGGGCCGGTGGTGGCGCAGTCCATCGCCAACTTCCTGGCCGAGCCACACAATGTGGAAGTCATCGAGCAATTGCGCGCCGCCGGCGTGCACTGGCCGGAGAGCGAGCCGGCGGCACGCGCCGCGCCCGCTGCGCTGGCCGGCAAGACGTTCGTGCTGACCGGCACGCTGCCCACGCTCGCGCGCGAGGACGCCAAGGAAATGCTGGAAGCCGCCGGCGCCAAGGTGGCCGGCTCGGTGTCGAAGAAGACCGACTATGTGGTGGCTGGCGCGGAAGCCGGCAGTAAACTGGAAAAGGCCGAGGCGCTCGGCGTGCCCGTGCTGGACGAGGCCGCCATGCTGGCGTTGCTGGCCGAGCTTAAAACCGGAGATCAAGCATGATCCGTGACATTCTCAAGATGGGCGATCCGCGCCTGCTGCAGGTCGCGCGCCCTGTCACGCGCTTCAACACGCCGGAGCTGCGCCTCCTGATCGACGATATGTTCGACACCATGGATCACGCCAACGGCGCTGGCCTGGCCGCGCCGCAGATCGGCGTGGACCTGCAGGTGGTGATCTTTGGCTTCGACCGCAATCCGCGCTATCCCGACGCACCCACCGTGCCCAAGACGGTGCTGATCAATCCCGAGCTGACGCCGCTTGGCGAGGAGCAGGATGAAGCCTGGGAAGGCTGCCTGTCGGTGCCGGGGCTGCGCGGGGTGGTGTCGCGTTTCACGCGCCTGAAGTACACCGGCTTTGACATGATGGGCGGGCGCATCGAGCGCGTGGCCGAGGACTTCCACGCGCGCGTGGTGCAGCATGAATGCGATCACCTGCAGGGCATCCTCTATCCCATGCGGGTGACGGACTTCACGCGTTTCGGCTTTACCGAGGTGCTGTTTCCCGACCTGCCTCCCAATAGCGACGACTGAGCGGCGACGACTGCTCAGCGATTGCCCTGGCGGCGATGGCGTGCCGCGATGCGGTGGGTCAGGGCGACCAGCGCCGCGCAGGCAGGGTTGTCGTCGCGCTCCCGGTAAGCCAGGGTCAGCGGCGCGCGCAGCTGGTCGGCTTCTTTCATGCGGCGGTAAGCCACGCCGTGCGGGTTGAGCCCGGCCATCGAGGCCGGCACCACCGTCACGCCGGCGCCGGCGGCTACCAGGTTAAGGTTGCTCAGCATCCGCTCGACTTCCGCGCCCACGCGGGGCGTGAAGCCCAGCCGCTCGCACACCTTCAGCAGATCGCCATACATGCCCGGCGCGCCTGGGCGCCGCACCAGGATGAACGCGTCGTCTGCCAGCGCGCGCAGCGAGATGGCTTCCTGGGCCGACGTGTGGGCCGACTCAGCACGCTTGCGCAGCAGCGGATGGTCCAGCGGCAGCGCGATCACCATTTCCTCTTCCAGCAGCAGCTCGAAGCGCAGGCCTTCGGGGCGACTCACCGGCGCGCGCAACAGCGCGACATCGAGCGTGCCCGCGGTGAGTTGCTCGATGACCTCGGCGGCGTTGTTCTCGCTGAGCTTGAGCGCGATGCCGGGAAACCGGCGGCGACAGGCGCGCAGCACCTCCGGCGTCAGCTTGTGCGCGGCGGCCGAGCTGGTGAAGCCGACCGATAGCATGCCTTCCTCGCCGCGCGCCATGCGCAGCATGCGCTGGCGCGCCTGGTCCAGGCGGGCAAAGATGTCCAGCGCGTCGGTACGCAGCGCGCGCCCGGCGGCGGTGAGCGTCACGCCGCGTGGCTGACGCTCGAACAGGATCACCCCAAGCTCGGCCTCGAGCGCCTTCAACTGTTGCGACAGCGGGGGCTGCTGGATGCCGAGCTGCTCGGCGGCGCGCGTGATGTGGCCGGTTTCGGCTACCGCGAGGAAGTAGCGAAGGTGTCTCAGTTCCATGATTTGTTTCCGGGCCGGCGCTGCAGGATACATATCTTTTAGATATGTATCTCCACTGTGGCATATATTTTACATCCAGGTTGCGGCGGCCTAGGATGATGCGGCTTTACGAACGAAAACACTGGCGCGCGCCAAGCGACGCGCCACATCGAGCATCAGGAGACAGGACATGAAGACAATTCGGCTTGCGCGTTGCGCGTCGATCGCACTGATTGCGCTGGCCGCGGCGGCCCAGTTCGGCTGCGCTGCCCCGGGCGCGGACAGTGCCGCGAAGCAGGCCGCGCCGGCGGCCGGCACGGCGCCGCAAGCCGCTGCCCCCCAATGGCAACGGGTCAGGCTCGGCACGGGCGCGAGCGCCTACGATTTCCCGGTCTACGCCAACCATCCGCTGGACGGCGACCTGCGCGGCATCCGCGAGGTGATCTTCGTCCAGCACGGGCTGCGGCGCAATGGCGACGACTACTTCACGGCCGGCGCGGCTCTGCTCAAGCAAACCGGGCGTAATCCCGACGAGGTGCTGCTGCTCGCGCCGAACTTCCCGGGCACGCCGGATGCGGCCAAGGGCAAGCATTTCGACGGCATGCCGATGTGGAGCGTGCAGGGCTGGATGGGCGGGGAGGACGCGGTCAACCCGCCGTTCTCGGTCAGCTCGCTGCAGGTGCTGGACGACCTCGTCGGCATGGTGACCAACAAGGCCCGTTTTCCCGCGGTGACCCGCGTGACGGTGGCCGGCCACTCGGGCGGCGCGCAGCTGGTGCATCGCTATGCGGTGCTGAACAACGTCGACGAGCGCATCCGCGCGGGCGGCATCGATCTGCGCTACGTGGTGGCGAATCCTTCGTCGTATCTGTATTTCACGCCGGAGCGCCCGCGCGGCAAGGACTTTGCGCCCTATGACACGGCCATTTGCGCGGACTACGACAAATACCGCTATGGCATGCGCGACATGGTGCCCTATGCGCGCGGCGCGACGGGCGATGCGCTGTTCCGCCGCTATCAGCAGCGCCAGGTGACCTACCTGGTGGGCTCGGAAGACAACGACCCCAACCACCGCGTGCTCGACAAGGCCTGCGGCGCCGAGGCCGAGGGGCCGACCCGGCTGGAGCGCGCGCGCGGCTACCTGCGCTACCTGCAATACCTTGCCATGCCGTTGGGCAGCCAGCGCCCGCCGGTGCGCCACCAGGCGTTCGAGGTGGTTGGCGTGGGGCACAACCAGGAGCGGATGCTCGGCTCGCAATGCGGCGCCAAGGCGGTGTTCGGGCTGGTGGAGACGGCCAATGCGCACGGCGCGGCTTGCCGCGCGCCGCAGCTGTGAAGCAATTGGCGCAGGGCAGCGCGCGCGCCATGGTGGACTTGCAGGGCGGCCATGGCGGCCGCCAGCTTGCTTCGGCTGGTGCTTAGAACTTCTCGAAGGCGCCAAGGAAGCGCCACTGGCCCACCGGCAGGTCGCCCAGCACGATGCGGCCCATGCGCACGCGCTTCAGGCCCACGACCCGCAGGCCAACCTGTTCGCACATGCGGCGGATCTGGCGCTTCTTGCCCTCGCGCAGGACGAAGCGCAACTGCTCCTCGTTCTGCCAGCTCACCTTGGCCGGCTTGAGCGCCTCGCCATCCAGCGACAGGCCGTGGCGCAGCTTCTCGATCAGTTCCACCGGGAACACGTGCGAGATGTCGCGCTCGACCAGGCCTTCCGGCGAATCCCAGCTCACCCGCACCAGGTATTCCTTCTCGACGGTCGAGTCCTCGCCGATCAGGTGGCGCGCAACGCGGCCGTCCTGGGTCAGCACCAGCAGGCCGGTGGAGTCGATGTCGAGCCGGCCGGCAGGCGCCAGGCTCTTGCGTTGCCACGGGGCAAAGCGCTTGCGGGTGGGGTCCTGCTCCCACTGGTTTTCCGGCGCGAACAGCACAGCGGCGGGCTCGTAGCCATCTTCGGCCTGGCCCGACACGTAACCGACCGGCTTGTGCAGCAGCACGGTCACGCGTTCGCCTTGCTCGGAGCGCGCAGCCTGGTGGATCTCGATGTTGGCGTCCGGGCTGATGCGCGAGCCGAGCTCGGTGACGGGCTGGCCGTCGACCAGTACCCAGCCGCGCGGAATCCATTCATCGGCTTCGCGGCGCGAGCACAGGCCGAGTTCCGACATCCGCTTGGACAGGCGCACCAGGCCATCGGAGCTAGGTTGGGGCGCGTTTTGCACGGGGGCCGCACGTTCCGTACGTTCGGGGCGGGCGCCCTGGTAGTCGCGCCGGCCGGCATCGCCGGAGCGGTGCGGACGGTCTTGTCCTTCGCCCGGGCCGAAGCGGCGCGCACGGTCATTGTCGCCACCGGGAGCGGGACGGCGAGGGCGGTCGTCGCCCTGGCCGGCAAAGCGGCGCGGACGGTCCTGGCCTTCGCCGGGACCGAAATTGCGCGGGCGATCGTTGCCTTCTCCGGCAAAGCGGCGAGGGCGGTCCTGGCCCTCGCCCGGGGTGAAGCGGCGCGGACGGTCTTGCCCTTCGCCGGGCGCGAAGCGACGCGGACGATCCTGGCCTTCGCCCGGGGCGAAGCGACGCGGGCGGTCCTGGCCTTCGCCGGGCGCAAAACGGCGCGGGCGGTCCTGGCCTTCGCCGGGCGCGAAGCGACGCGGACGGTCCTGGCCTTCACCGGAGCCGAAGTTGCGCGGGCGGTCATTGCCTTCGCCAGCAAAGCGGCGGGGACGGTCCTGGCCTTCGCCCGGGGCAAAGCGACGCGGACGGTCCTGGCCTTCGCCGGGGCCGAAGTTGCGCGGGCGGTCATTGCTGTCGCCGCCAAAGCGGCGGGGCCGATCCTGGCCTTCACCCGGGGTGAAACGGCGCGGACGGTCCTGCCCTTCGCCGGAGTCGAAACGGCGCGGGCGATCGTTGCCTTCGCCGGCAAAGCGGCGCGGACGGTCCTGCGCCTCGCCTGGACCGAAGCGGCGCGGCCGGTCCTGGCCGTCGCCCGTACGCGGGCCGCGCGGCGGGCGCTGGCCAGCGTCTTCCGCCTTCTTGCGGCCGCCGGCGCGTTCCTGTGCCTGCTTGATGCCGTCGACCACGGCGCGCACGCGTCCACGGTTCAGGTCGGACACCCGCACCGGCCGGGTGGCGGCGGGTTTGCGGGCGTTGCCCTCGGGCGCGGCGGTCTTGATGCCCAGCGTCTTGCGCTTGGGCGAATTGCTATCGGTCATATCTTCTATGTGGGGCGTCCGGCCTAGATGGCCAGCGCCGCCAGCAGGTCCTGTTCAAGCTGTAACTGCAGTTTGTTATCCGAGGCGAGGCGGCTGCCATCGACCAGGAAAACGTCTTCCACCCGCTCGCCGAGCGTATTGATGCGGGCGGTATGCACCGAGGTGCGATGTTTGGCCAGTACGCGCGAGATCGCGTACAGCAGGCCGGTGCGGTCGTTGGCCGACAAAGAAAGCAGGTAGTACTGGCCGCGTTCGTCGGGGCGCAGGTCCACGCGCGGCTTGATCGGGAAGCTGCGCGACTGGCGCGACAGCCGCCCCTGGGCGGGTTCCGGCAGCGTGCCTTGCTGCTGCAGGCGCTCCGCCAGTTCGTGCTCCACCAGCGCGATGATGTCGCGGTAGTTGCCGCTGGCATCGCTGCTGATGCCCGGGTCGGTCACCTGGAAGGTATCCAGCGCATAGCCGTGGCGCGTGGTGTGGATCTTGGCCTCCTGAATGGAGAAGCTCTTGCGCTCGAAATAGCCGCAGATGCGCGCGAACACGTCGGGCTGGTCCTTGACGTAGACCGCCACCTGCAGGCCTTCGCCCGCGGGCGACAGGCGCGCCTTGACCACCGGCACCGGGCTGTCCACCTTGTTGTACAGATGCCGCGTGAGCCAGGCGATGTCGCGCGCATCGTGACGCAGGAAGAAGGCCACGTCGAGCTGGGCCCACAATGGCTTGCCCAGTTCCGGGTCGAACGCCTTGAGCCGCAGCTGCGCAATGGTGTCGTCCTTGCGCTGCGCCCACAGCGAATGCGGGTCCACGCGCGCGCCGCCCAGCACGCGCAGCGTGATGCGGTAGAGGTCTTCCAGCAGCTTGCCCTTCCACGCGTTCCACACCTTGGGGCTGGTGCCGCGGATATCGGCCACCGTCAGCAGGTAGAGCGCGGTCAGGTAGCGCTCGGTGCCGACCACGCGGGCGAAGGCATGGATCACATCCGCATCGGTCAGGTCCTGCTTCTGCGCCACGTGGCTCATGGTCAGGTGATGCTCGACCAGCCAGGCGATCAGGTCGGCATCTTCGCGCTCGATGCCGTGCTGCTTGCAGAACCGGCGCGCGTCGGCCGTGCCAAGCTTGGAGTGATCGCCGCCGCGGCCCTTGGCGATGTCGTGGAACAGCGCCGCCACCCACAGCACCCAGGGGCGGTCGAAGGTGGCCATCAGCTGGCTGCAGAAGGGGAATTCATGCGTGTGCTCGACGATGGCGAAGCGGCGCATGTTGCGCACCACCATCAGGATGTGCTGGTCCACCGTGTAGACGTGGAACAGGTCGTGCTGCATCTGCCCGACGATGCGGCGGAAATTGATCAGGTAACGGCCCAGCACGCTGGTCTGGTTCATCAGGCGCAGCGCGTGGGTGATGCCCTGCGGCTCCTGCACGATGGCGAGGAACAGGCGGCGGTTTACCGGATCGTTGCGCCAGCTCGCGTCCATCACCGTGCGGGCGTTGTACAGGCCGCGCAGCGTACGTGGCGACAAGCCCTTGACGCCCGGCGTGCGCTCGTACACCAGGAACGTTTCCAGGATGGCGTGGGGCTCGCGCTCGTAGAGATCGTCGCTGGTGATCTCAAGCATGCCCTGGCGTTCCACGAAGCGCTCGTTGATGACGCGGGTCACCTTGGATTCGCTGGGGAACAGCATGGCCTCGATATTGAGCAGCAGCACGATATTGAGCTGCGTGACCGCCTTGGCCGCCCAGTAATAACGACGCATCAGCTGCTCGCTGGCGCGCTTGTTATTGTTCTGCCGATAGCCGAAGGACTCGGCCAGCGCGGTCTGCAGGTCGAACACCAGCACGTCCTGGCGGCGTCCGGCCACCAGGTGCAGGCGCGCGCGGATGGTCTTGAGCAGGCGCTCGTTGCGGGCGAGCTCCTGCGCTTCGCGCTCGCTCAGCAGCCCGCGCTCGAACAGTTCCTTCCAGCTGTCGCCCAGGCCGGCCGCCTTGGTCATCCACAGGATCACCTGCAGGTCGCGCAGGCCGCCGGGGCTTTCCTTGCTGTTGGGCTCGAGCGAGTAGGGCGTGTCCTGGTACTTGGCGTGGCGCTGGCGCATTTCCAGCAGCTTGGCCTGGAAGAAGGCGCGCGGGTCCAGGTCGGCCTGGTAGCGCGTCTGCAGCTCGGAAAACAGCTTGCGGTTGCCCGTCAGCAGGCGCGCTTCCAGCAAGGACGTCTGGATCGTCACGTCCTGGCGCGATTCGCGGATGCAGTCGTCCACGGTGCGCACGGCGGAGCCGATTTCAAGCCCCAGGTCCCAGCACAGGCCGATGAACTTCTCCAGCCTGGAGGTGGTGTCCTCGTCGGGCTCCGATGGCAGCAACAGCAGCACATCCACATCGGAAAACGGGAACAGCTCGCCGCGCCCGTAGCCGCCCACCGCCACCAGCGCGCTGTCGTCCGGCAGGCCCAGGCCGCGCCAGGCTTCGACCAGCGCGGTATCGACCGCGCGCCGCAGGCGCGTCAGCAGGTGGCCGACATGGCCGTGCGCGTTGAAGTCCGCGAACACGGCTTGCTTGTCGGCTTTCAGCTGATCGCGAACACGGGTGGCGAGGATGATTTCCGGCGTGGCGTCCATGGCTAGGGCTTGGGGCATCGAAGGGACGGCTGAAATAAGAAGGGCGCCAACTTTGGCGCCCGTAGCGTCAGGCTGCAACAGAATCAGTGACGAACGACGGCGGCGCCTGCGTGCCCGCGGAGACGGTGAGCACGTCGTAGCCGGTCTCGGTCACCAGGATGGTGTGCTCCCACTGCGCGGACAGGCTGCGGTCACGCGTCTTGACGGTCCAATGGTCGGGCATGGTGCGGATATCGCGCTTGCCTGCGTTGACCATCGGCTCGATCGTGAAGATCATGCCGGGCTGGATTTCCATGCCGGTGCCGGGGCGGCCGTAGTGCAGGATCTGCGGGTCTTCGTGGAAGTTCTTGCCGATGCCATGGCCGCAGTACTCGCGCACCACGGTATAGCCAGCGCTTTCCGCATGGACCTGGATCACATGGCCGATATCGCCGAGGCGGGCGCCGGGGCGCACCTGGGCGATGCCCTTCCACATGCACTCGAAGGTGATCTGAGCCAGGCGCTTGGCCAGGATCGAGCCCTCTCCGGCGATGAACATGCGGCTGGTGTCGCCGTAGTAGCCTTCCTTGGTGATCACGGTGATGTCGAGGTTCACCGCGTCGCCGGACTTGAGCACGCGCTCGCCCGGGATGCCGTGGCAGATGACGTCGTTGACCGACGTGCAGATGGCGCCGGGGAAGGGCGGGTAGCCCGGCGGCGCATAATTCAGGGGTGCGGGTACCGTGCCCTGCACTTCGCGCATATAGGCGTGGCACAGCCGGTCGAGTTCGCCGGTGGTGACTCCCGGCTTGACGAAGGGCGTGATGTAGTCGAGGACCTCGGAGGCCAGCCGGCAGGCTACCCGCATTTGGGCGATGTCGTCGGCGTTCTTGATATGGATGCTCATGCTGCTCGCAAAAGTGGCGGCGAAGCCACGGGCTGCGCCTCAAATCGAATCTTAAAGTGGGATTATCGCACCATCGGCCACCAACCGCAGCCGAAAACGGGCTTCGCCGGCTATGGGCGCCGCCATTCCATGGCGATTGGCCTCTTGAGCGAAGTCCTGTTTTGTTGCTACAATCTCTGGCTGGCTTTCTTGCAGCTGCCTGGCGTGTCGATGTGGCCATGCTGGCAGCGGCTCGCAGGCCGGGGCAGCTACTAACTTGTGGCCGCTGTATTTGGCAGGCGCCTTGCGCTTACTAAATATACAAAGTTTTTGAAATTGCGAGTCCGTCCATCCGGGGTGTTCCTTTTCAGGAATGTCGGGGCGGACTTCAGACCTAACCCTTTTGGAGATTTTTCATGTCCGTTACCATGCGCGAAATGCTGGAAGCCGGTTGCCACTTTGGCCACCAAACCCGCTTCTGGAACCCCAAGATGGCTCCGTACATCTTCGGCCACCGCAACAAGATCCATATTATCAACCTCGAAAAGACGTTGCCGATGTTCCAGGACGCGCTGAAGTACGTGCGTCAACTGGCAGCAAATCGCGGCACCGTGCTGTTCGTGGGCACCAAGCGTCAATCGCGCGAAATCCTGGCTGAAGAAGCAGGCCGCGCTGGCATGCCCTACGTCGACGCCCGCTGGCTCGGCGGCATGATGACCAACTTCAAGACCGTCAAGATCTCGATCAAGCGCCTGAAGGACATGGAAGCCGCCAAGGAAGCCGGCGCGCTGGAAACCATGAGCAAGAAGGAAGCCTTGATGTTCGAGCGCGAAATGGACAAGCTGCAAAAGTCCATCGGCGGCATCAAGGACATGGGCGGCGTGCCTGACGCCATCTTCGTGGTCGACGTCGGCTACCACAAGATTGCCGTGACCGAAGCCAAGAAGCTGGGCGTGCCCGTCATCGGCGTGGTCGATACCAACCACTCGCCGGAAGGCATCGACTACGTGATCCCGGGTAACGACGACTCGAGCAAGGCAGTTGCCCTGTACGTGCGCGGCGTGGCCGACGCGATCCTGGAAGGCCGTGCAAACGCCGTGCAGGACGTGGTTGAAGCCGCTCGCGGCGGCGACGATTTCGTCGAAGTCGAAGAAGCCTAAAGGCTTGCTGCCGCAAGGACCCCGTACCGCGCGCATCGCAAGCTGACACATCACCGCTAGCCAACCGGCCCCAGGGCCGGGGCGCTGCGCGCAGCCGGGGCTTTCCGGCAATCGAGGGGGCGAATCTTACGCCCCCTTTTTTCGAATTGTTGTCATCCGCCCCTGGCATGATCTGGCGCGGGTGAAGTTGAACATACCTCCGGATCCCAGATCCTGCCAGACCGACGGCGGGATAGGGCGGGGCGAACCATTCAAGGAGTGACAAATGGCGGCAATTACCGCAAGCATGGTGGCAGAACTGCGCGCGAAGACCGACGCGCCGATGATGGAATGCAAGAAGGCCCTGACCGAGGCCGACGGCAACCTGGAAAAGGCTGAAGAGCTGCTGCGCGTCAAGCTGGGCAACAAGGCCAGCAAGGCCGCTTCGCGCGTGACCGCCGAAGGCGTGGTCGTGTCCTTCATCGAAGGTACCACCGGCGCGCTGGTGGAACTGAACTGCGAAACCGACTTCGTGTCGAAGAACGACGACTTCATGGCGTTCTCGAACAAGGTCGCCGAACTGGTCGCCAAGCAGAACCCGGCCGACGTGGCTGCGCTGTCGGCGCTGGAAATCGATGGCGTGACCGTTGAAGCCACCCGTACCGCCCTGATCGGCAAGATCGGCGAAAACCTGGCGATCCGCCGCTTTGCCCGCTACGCCAATGGCGGCAAGCTGGCTGCTTACCTGCACGGCACCCGCATCGGCGTGATGGTCGAGTTCGACGGCGACGAAACCGCCGCCAAGGACGTGGCCATGCACGTTGCCGCGATGAAGCCGGTGTCGCTGTCGTCCGCCGACGTGCCCGCCGAGCTGATCGCCAAGGAGCGCAGCATTGCGGAGCAAAAGGCTGCCGAATCGGGCAAGCCGGCCGAAATCGTCGCCAAGATGGTCGACGGCTCGGTGCAGAAGTACCTGAAGGAAGTGTCGCTGTTCAACCAGACCTTCGTGAAGAACGACAAGCAGACCGTCGAGCAGATGCTCAAGGCCGCCAACACCACGGTCAAGGGTTTCACCCTGTACGTGGTCGGTGAAGGCATCGAGAAGAAGCAGGACGACTTTGCCGCTGAAGTGGCCGCCCAGGTGGCAGCCGCCCAAAAGGCCTGAAGTCCTGGCGACCAGGGTGCCCGGTAGGGTGCCCCACCGGTCGCCGTATAATGCCGAGGGGCACCGCAAGGTGCCCCTCGGCACAAATGACCGCGCCGCGCTTACCCGTGCGGCGCGGGCGAAGTAGCCCGTTTCCGCAGTCGTCTGACCTGCCGTGCTTCAAGCGCATGTTTGTTCTGCGTTTGCCGTGCAGCAACCAGGCCACCCCGAAAACCGGCTTTTATAGCGGCGGCACGCCGATCCGTGCCGCTTGCCTTCAAATATCCGACTCAACAGAACGAGCCGAACCAGCCCCGGGGATCAATATGCCAGCTTATAAGCGCGTCCTACTGAAATTGTCCGGCGAAGCCCTGATGGGTGATGATGCCTTCGGCATCAATCGCTCGACCATCGAGAGCATGGTCAATGACATCGCCGAGATCGTGAGGCTGGGCGTCCAGGTCGCGGTGGTGATCGGCGGTGGCAACATCTTCCGCGGCGTGGCCGGCGGGGCAGCGGGCATGGACCGCGCCACGGCCGACTACATGGGCATGCTGGCCACCATGATGAATGCGCTGGCCCTGCAGGATGCCATGCGTCACGCCGACATCGTTGGCCGCGTGCAGTCGGCCCTGCGCATGGACCAGGTGGTCGAGCCTTACATCCGCCCGCGCGCCATCCGCCAGCTGGAGGAGGGTAAGGTGGTGATCTTCGCCGCCGGCACCGGCAACCCCTTCTTCACGACCGATACCGCTGCCGCCCTGCGTGGCGCGGAAATCGGCGCGGAGATCGTGCTCAAGGCGACCAAGGTGGACGGCGTCTACACCGCCGACCCGAAGAAGGACCCCAGCGCAACGCGCTACACCACCATCTCCTTCGATGAGGCGATCTCGCGCAACCTGCAGGTGATGGATGCCACGGCGTTCGCCTTGTGCCGCGACCAGAAGCTGCCGATCAAGGTGTTCTCCATCGTCAAGCCGGGCGCGCTCAGACGCGTGATCCTGGGCGAAGACGAAGGTACGCTGGTGCACGTATAAGTGCTGCAACAGGCGCTGGTGCGCTGCCGCCGAAGGTGGCGCGCGTGCCGGCAAAGAGTAGAATGATTCATTTTCGATCCCGCCGTCCGGGATCATGGTTACCCGTTTTCGGAGGTAAAAATGAGCGTCGCCGACACCAAGAAGAGCGTCGAGCAGAAAATGCAAAAGACCATTGAAGCGTTCAAGGCCGACCTGGCCAAGATTCGCACTGGTCGTGCACACACGGGTCTGCTCGACCACGTACAAGTGGATTACTACGGCTCCCCGGTGCCGATCAGCCAGGTGGCCAACGTCGGCCTGGCCGATTCGCGCACCATCAGTGTGCAGCCGTGGGAAAAGAAGATGGTCAGCGCCATCGAGAAGGCCATCCGCGACGCGGACCTGGGCCTGAACCCGTCGACCATGGGCGAGACCATCCGCGTGCCCATGCCCATGCTGACCGAAGAGCGCCGCAAGGAACTCGCCAAGGTCGTCAAGGGTGAGGCCGAGGGCGCCAAGATCGCCGTGCGCAACCTGCGCCGCGATGCCAACGAGCAGTTCAAGAAGCTGGTCAAGGACAAAGCCATTTCCGAGGACGACGAGCGCCGCGGCCAGGACGATGTCCAGAAGCTGACCGACAAGTTCGTCGCCGAGATCGACAGGATGGTTGCCGAGAAGGACAAGGAGATCATGACGGTGTGACGCATAATGCGGCGGCTTGCCAGCCGCCGCTGTGTCCGGTACCGTTTCCCATCATGCATCACATCAGTTCCACGCTCAGCGTCCCCGACTCCACCTATGTGCCCCGCCACGTTGCCATCATCATGGATGGCAACGGCCGCTGGGCGACCCAGCGGCACCTGCCACGCGTTGCCGGCCACAGCCGTGGCCTGGATGCCGTGCGGGCCGTGGTGGAAGCCTGCGCCGCGCGTGGCGTGCAGTACCTGACCCTGTTCGCGTTCAGTTCCGAGAACTGGCGCCGCCCGGCGGACGAAGTCTCGTTCCTGATGCGGCTGTTCATGACCGCGTTGCGCCGCGAGGTGGTCAAGATGCACGCCAACAATATCCGGGTGAGGGTGGTTGGCGACCTGAGCCGCTTCAGCCCTCGCATCCAGCAGCTGATCGCCGACGCCGAGGCCCGCACCGACGGCAACACCGGCCTGACGGTCACCATCGCCGCCAATTACGGCGGCCGCTGGGACCTGCTCCAGGCCATGCGCAAGATGCTGGCGCGCTCGCCCATGCTCGATCCGGAATCCGTGGACGAATCCGTGCTCGCGCCGCACCTGGCCATGGCCTACGCGCCCGAGCCCGACCTGTTCATCCGCACCGGGGGCGAGCAGCGCATCAGCAATTTCCTGCTGTGGCAGCTGGCGTACTCCGAGCTCTATTTCACCGACGTGTTCTGGCCGGATTTCAGCGCCGCAGAGCTCGACAAGGCATTTGCCTCGTACCGGCAGCGCGAGCGCCGCTTCGGCCGTACCAGCGCGCAAGTGGTGGCACCACCCGGCCTTTCCGGCACCGCCTGAAGCCGTTTTCCATTTTTTCACCGGAATCCCGCAGCGCATGCTTCTTACCCGTGTCATCACCGCCGTATGCCTGTTGCTGCTGATCCTGCCGATCCTGTTCCTGGCACCCCCGTCGGCGCTGGCCGGCCTGGTGGCGGTGATCGTCATCCTGGCGGGCTGGGAATTCGGTCGCTTGATCGGGCTGCGCGGCGTCTGGCCCTATGTCTATGCGGTGGCATGCCTGGTCGCCCTGGTCGGCTGGCATGATGCTGCCGACCGCCAGGCGCTGACCCGCCTGCTGCAGGTCGGCGTGGCCTGCTGGGGCGTCGCCGTGGTGCTGCTGGCGCGCGGCGTGCGCCAGGCCAGCCCGTCCTTTACCTTGCTGGGCGCCATTCTCGGCTTGTTCATGCTGCCCGCGTTCGGCCACGCCACCTTGATCCTGCGCGAGCTGGGCATCGGGGTGCTGCTGTCGGTGGCGGTGCTGGTCTGGGCGGCCGACATCGGCGCCTATTTTGTCGGCAAGGCCATCGGGCGGCGCAAGCTTGCCCCCACCATCAGCCCGGGCAAGTCCTGGGAAGGCGCCATCGGCGGCTGGCTGGTGGTGCTGCTGATCGCTCTCGGGCTGGCCGCTACCCAAGCTTTTTCCCCAACTTGGTTCTCTGGCATGGCCGACCATAACGGCCTGGCAGTCGTGGCGCTGCTGTCTACCCTGCTGGTGGTCGCCAGCGTCGTGGGGGATCTCTTCGAGTCGCTGCTCAAGCGCCAGGTCGGCATGAAGGACAGCAGCAGGCTGTTGCCCGGCCATGGTGGCGTGCTCGACCGGATCGATGCCCTCTTGCCCGTGTTTCCGCTGGCCGCCTTGCTGGCCATCTATCTTTGAGTTGATCTGATATGCGTCGTATTACCGTCCTGGGTGCCACCGGCTCGATCGGGGAAAGTACGCTTGATGTGGTCAAGCGCCACCCCGAGCGCTATGCGGTCCATGCGCTGACGGCACATCGGCAGGTCGACAAGCTGGCTGCGCTATGCCGGGAATTCCGCCCGGCCCACGCCGTGGTCGGCACTGCCCAGGCAGCGAGCGAGCTGGAAGCGCTGCTGCGCACGGCCGGCGTGAAGACCGAGGTTGGCTATGGCGAGGCAGCGCTGGAAGTGGTGGCGGTCGATCCCGCCGCCGATTCGGTCATGGCAGCCATCGTCGGCGCAGCCGGGCTACGCCCCACGCTGGCCGCGGCGCGGGCTGGCAAGCGCGTGCTGCTGGCCAACAAGGAAGCGCTGGTGATGTCCGGCCGGCTCTTCATGGATGCCGTGCGCGAGCACGGCGCCACGCTGCTGCCGATCGACAGCGAGCACAATGCCATTTTCCAGTGTCTGCCGGCCGACGATCCGCGCCTGGGCGCGGGCGTCTCCAAGATCCTGCTGACGGCTTCCGGCGGCCCGTTCCGGACCCGGGATCCGGCCACCTTGCACGATATCTCGCCGGACGAGGCCTGCGCCCATCCGAACTGGGTGATGGGCCGCAAGATCTCGGTCGACTCCGCCACCATGATGAACAAGGGGCTGGAGGTGATCGAGGCACACTGGCTGTTCGCCGCGCCGGCGGACCGCATCGAGGTGCTGATCCACCCGCAGAGCATCGTGCATTCGATGGTGTCCTACGCCGACGGCTCGGTGCTGGCCCAACTCGGCAACCCTGACATGCGCACGCCGATCGCCTACGGGCTGGCCTATCCCGAGCGCATGCACGCGGGCGTTTCCCCGCTGGACCTTACCCGTGCCGGCGCGCTGACCTTCGAAACCCCGGATCTGGCGCGCTTTCCCTGCCTGGGCCTGGCGTTCGACGCCTTGCGGGCAGGCGGGGTGGCCCCGGTCATCCTGAACGCCGCCAACGAGGTTGCCGTCGAAGCGTTCCTGCAAGGCCAGATCCGTTTCACCGACATCGCGCGCATCGTGGCGCAGGTGTTGGCGCAGGCCTCGCCCGGCAGCGTCGACACGCTGGAAGGCGTGATGGACGCCGACCAGGAGGCGCGCCGCCGCGCCGGCGCCTTGCTGGATGGCGCGCGTTCGTGATGACGCCGGTGGAGGCGCGGCCGGGATCGGCGACAATAGCGGCGCACCGGCCGATGCCGGCGCACCGGTTGCCGGGGCTCGTGCCCGGCGTCTCCTTTGTGCTATCGAGGCGTTAAGCCCCTGACGACAAGCTGCCTGCCATGCAAACCGTAATTGCTTTCGTCGCTGCCCTTTGCATCCTGATCTATTTCCATGAAATGGGTCACTACCTGGCCGCGCGCCTGTGCGGGGTCAAGGTGCTGCGCTTCTCGATCGGCTTCGGGCGGCCGCTGGTGCGCTGGGTGTCCAAGGGGCGGGACCGCACCGAATGGACCATCGCCGCGATTCCGCTGGGTGGCTACGTCAAGATGCTCGACGAGCGTGAGAGCGATCCGGGCCATGATGCACCGGTCGATGCCGCCGACCTACCACGCGCCTTCAACCGGCAGCCGGTGGCCAAGCGCTTCGCCATCGTGGCAGCCGGGCCGCTGGCCAATTTTGCCCTGGCGATCGTGCTGTATTTCGTGTTGTTTGCCGGTGGCATGCGCGAGGCCGCGCCCATCGTCGCGGCGCCGCCTGCCGGCACGCCCGCGGCCGAGGCGGGCTTGCGCGAGGGCGATCGCGTGCTGGCGCTGCAGGCCAATGGCCAGACCGAGCAGGTGCGTTCCTGGAACGACCTGCGCATGGCCGTGTTCGCCCAGGGCTTTGGCGACGCCAGCGCGGTGCTGCACGTGCGCGCGGCCGATGGCGCCGAGCGCGATGTGAAGCTGCCGCGGCTGCCGAATACCGGCGGCAATCCCGAACAAGACCCGCTTGCCACGCTGGGACTGGCCCTCAAGGGCGGCCCGGTCACGATTACCGAAGTCCTGCCGGACTCCGCCGCGCAACGCGCCGGCCTGCGCCAGGGCGATCGCGTGGTGGCCTGGCAGGGACGCCCGCTGACCCAGGCCGGGGAGCTGATCCGCGGGGTCAGGGCACGGCCCGGCGCCGAGGTCACGCTTGGCATCGAGCGCGAGGGCAGGCGCCTGGATGTGCCCGTGAAGCTGGATACGGTCCCTGCTGCGCAGGGCGCCAGCGCGGCAGCCGCCGCCACCGGCAAGCTCGGCGCCGCGCTGAGCCAGGCGGTCGAGATGGAGACCGTGCGCTACCAGCCGGTCGAGGCGCTGAGCCGCGCGGTCGGGCAGGTCTGGAGCACCAGCGTGCTCTCGCTCAAGCTGCTCGGAAAGATGCTGGTGGGGCAGGCGTCGCTGCAGAACCTGAGCGGCCCGCTGACCGTGGCGGACTACGCGGGGCGTGCCGCCCACCTCGGCTGGCAGCCCTTTGTCGGCTTCCTGGCGCTGGTCAGTGTTAGCCTCGGTGTATTGAATTTGTTACCTATTCCGGTATTGGATGGGGGGCATTTGCTGTATTATTGCGTTGAATTTTTGACTGGCAGGCCCGTACCAGACCGCTGGCAGGCTGTGCTGCAGAAGGTCGGCATCGCCTGCGTCTTGCTCCTGACTTCGCTCGCCTTGTTCAACGATGTCAGCCGGCTGTTTTTAGCGCGCGGCTAGACATAGGTTGCCGGCTGTGGCGTGCGGGTGTCACTGACACCCCGCGCCAGATGCCGAGCCAAGGCGCAGCCCCGTGAAGCATCGGAGCCCAATCCTGCATGGAATCAAAGAGGGGATCAAGATTGATCAGACATAAGCGCATCTCGCTGGGCGTGCTGGCGAGTGCCATCATCGCGGCCTGGACCCCAGTGAGTTGGGCCGCGGAGCCATTCGTCGTCAAGGACATTCGTGTCGAGGGCCTGCAGCGGGTCGAGCCGGGTACGGTGTTCGGCTACCTGCCGGTCAAGGTCGGCGAAACCTTCAGCGACGACAAGGGCGCGGACGCCATTCGAGCCCTGTATAACACCGGGTTCTTCAAGGATGTCCAGATCCGTTCCGAGGACGGTGTGCTGGTGGTCCAGGTGGAAGAGCGTCCCGCCATCTCCCAGCTCGAATTCGTCGGCATCAAGGAATTCGACAAGGACACCCTGCGCCGCTCGTTGCGCGCGGTGGGCGTGGCCGAGGCCCGGTACTACGACAAGGCCCTGATCGACAAGGCAGAGCAGGAGCTCAAGCGCCAGTACGTGGCGCGTGGCTACTACGCGGCCGACGTCCAGACCACGATCACCCCGGTCGACCGCAACCGCGTGTCGGTGGTGTTCAATGTCGACGAAGGTCCGGTGGCCAAGATCCGCCAGATCAATATCGTCGGCAACAAGGCCTTCAAGGAAAGCACGCTGCGCGATGAAATGCAGCTGTCGACCCCGAACTGGCTGTCCTGGTACACCAAGAACGACCTGTATTCCAAGCAAAAGCTCACCGCCGACCTGGAAGCATTGCGTTCGTACTACCTGAACCGCGGCTACCTCGAGTTCGCCATCGAATCGACGCAGGTGTCGATCACGCCGGACAAGAAGGACATCTTCCTGACGCTGAACATCAAGGAAGGCGACCAGTACAAGGTGTCGGACATCCACCTGGCGGGCGAGCTGCTCGGCAAGCAGGCCGAGATGGAAAAGCTGCTCAAGCTGCAGAAGGGCGAGGTCTTCTCGTCCGAGAAGCTGACCCAGAGCACCAAGGCCATCACCGACCTGCTGGGCACCTACGGCTACGCGTTCACCACCATCAACCCGCAGCCGCAGATCGACAAGGAAAAGCGTGAAGTCGCGCTGACCCTGATGGTCGACCCGGGCCGTCGCGTCTATGTCCGCCGTGTCAACGTGGTGGGCAACAGCAAGACCCGCGACGAAGTTGTGCGCCGCGAAATGCGCCAGATGGAAAGCTCGTGGTTCGACAGCGAAAAGCTGACGCAATCGCAGGCCCGTATCAACCGTACCGGCTACTTCACCGACACCAACATCACCACCGAAGACGTGCCCGGCGCGCCCGACCAGGTCGATGTGAATGTCAACGTGACCGAAAAGCCGACCGGCCAGATCAGCCTTGGCCTGGGCTTCTCCTCCACGGACAAGCTGGTGCTGCAGGCCGGCCTGCGCCAGGACAACGTGTTCGGTTCGGGTACCAGCCTGGGCCTGGACGTGAACACGGCAAAGTCCTTCCGTACCATCTCGCTGACGCAGTACGATCCGTACTTCACGGTGGACGGCATCAGCCGCTCGACCGATATCTACTACCGTACGTCGCGGCCGCTGTACTACACCGGTGACCAGGACTACAAGATCGTATCGGAAGGCGGCAACGTCAAGTTCGGCGTGCCGTTTACGGAAACCGATACCGTGTTCTTCGGTATCGGCTACGAGCGCACCCAGGTGACCATCTCGCCGAACACCCCGCTCCAGTACGGCCAGTGGCTGACCAAGATCGGCAAGTCCAGCGGCGACCCGATCAATAACTTCCCGTTCACGATCGGCTGGGCCCGTGACCGTCGCGACAGCGCGCTGGTCCCGACCAAGGGACCCTACACGCAGGTCAACCTTGAAGTGGGCGTGCCCGGCGGCGATACGCAGTACTATCGCGCCAGTGCCCAGCAGCAATATTTCTATCCGCTGTCCAAGGCCTTCACGCTGGCCTTCAACGGTGAAGTGGCTTACGGTCACGGCTATGGCAACACGCCGTTCCCGGTGTTCAAGAACTTCTACGCTGGTGGTATCGGCTCGGTTCGCGGCTACCAGACCAGCACGCTGGGCAAGAAGGACCAGAACGGCAACCCGATCGGCGGCGCCTCCAAGATGATCGGTAATGTCGAATTCATCTTCCCGCTGCCGGGCTCGGGCGTGGACCGGACCCTGCGCCTGTTCACCTTCTTCGACTTTGGTAACGTGTACGAGGAAGGGGCCCCGATACTGTTCAGCCAGCTCAAGTATTCGACGGGCGTGGGCATGTCCTGGCTGTCGCCGATCGGTCCGCTCAAGATCAGCGTGGGCTTCCCGCTGAAGAAGGACGAGACCGACAAGGTACAGCGCTTCCAGTTCCAGATCGGTACTGCGTTCTGAGCGAGAATAGAGAAAAGAAGGATTGAGGAACGGATTCATGAAAACAACATTCCCACTGATCAAGAGCCTGGCCGCCGCCGCGCTGACGGCCGGCGCGCTGCTGGCTGCCGCGCCCGCCACGGCGCAGGAAGCACGCATCGCCGCGGTCAATTCCGAGCGTATCCTGCGTGATTCGGTGCCTGCCAAGCAGGCCCAGGTCAAGCTGGAGCAGGAATTCTCCAAGCGTGACCGCGAGTTGCAGGACATGGCCCAGAAGATCAAGGGCATGGCCGACAAGCTCGACAAGGACACGGCCGTGCTGGCCGATGCCGACCGCCAACGCCGCCAGCGTGAAGTGGCCGATCTGGATCGCGAATTCCAGCGCAAGCAACGTGAATTCCGCGAGGACCTGAACCAGCGCCGCAACGAGGAACTGGCCCAGGTGCTCGAGCGCGCCAACCGCGTGATCCGCCAGCTTGCCGAGCAGCGCAAGTACGACCTGATCGTGCAAGAGGCCGTGTACGTCAATCCTCGCATCGACATTACCGACGATGTGATGAAAGCGTTGAACGCCGGCAGCAAGTAAGCTGCCAGTTTTCGCCGTCCAAGGAAGTACTGCCATGCAAACACCCACACTGGGTCAGCTCGCCACCGATACCGGCGCGCAGGTTGTGGGTGATCCCGACCTCGCCGTGCGCGGCCTCGCGCCGCTCGACCAGGCCGGTCCCGACCAGCTCTCGTTCCTCTCGAATCCCCTGTACCTGCCGCAGGCGCTGGCCTCCAGCGCCGGCGCCGTCATCGTGTCGGCGCCCGACCTGGAGCGCATCCGCGCCGAAGGGCAGGCCGATGGCCGCAACTGGCTGGTAGCACGTAACCCTTACGTGTGTTTTGCCCGTATTGCGCAAGGGTTCGAACGCCGCGCCAACACCGACCACCGTACCGGCATCGACCCGCGCGCCAGCGTGGCGCACGACGCCGTGGTGCCGCCGTCCTGCTTTATCGGCCCCAACGTGGTGATCGAAAGCGGGGCCCGGCTCGGCGAGCGGGTGCGCATCCTGGCCAACGGCTTTGTCGGCGCGGGGGCGCAGATCGGCGATGACACGCTGATCTACGCCAATGTCTCGGTCTATCACCAATGCGTGGTGGGCATGAGATGCATACTGCACAGTGGTGTGGTGCTGGGTGCGGATGGCTTTGGCTTTGCGCCGGACATTGGCCCGGGCGGCGTCGAGTACGTCAAGATTCCCCAGACCGGCCGCGCCGTGCTGGGCAATGACGTCGAGGTCGGCGCCAATACCGCGATCGATCGCGGTGCCATGGCAGACACGGTCATCGAGGACGGCTGCAAGCTCGACAACCAGGTACAGATCGCGCATAACGTGCGGGTCGGCGCGCATACTGTGATCGCGGGCTGCGCGGCGATTGCCGGCAGTACCAAGGTCGGGCGCTTCTGCGTGATCGGGGGCTCGGCCAACTTTGCCGGCCACCTGAACATCGCCGACCGCACCACGGTTTCCGGTGGCACTTCGATCACTAAATCCATTTCCAAGCCCGGCGGGCATTTCACGAGCGTATTCCCGGTCCAGCCGCATGGCGAGTGGGAACGCACCGCAGCCACCTTGCGAGGCCTGAGCAAATTGCGCGACCGCGTGATTCAGCTTGAGAAGCGCTTGCAAGGGCAAGACGCCGGCAATTCTATCCCGCATACCGAAGAGAAAAAATCATGAACGCCGTCGATATCGACATCCGCAAGATCCTCAAGCTGCTGCCGCATCGTTACCCGTTCCTGATGGTAGACCGCGTGCTTGAACTGGAGCCGCAAAAGCGTATCAAAACGCTGAAGAACGTCACCATGAACGAGCCGTACTTCCAGGGCCATTTCCCGGGTCACCCCGTGATGCCGGGCGTGATGATCCTCGAAGCGCTGGCGCAGTCGGCCGGCCTGCTGACCTTTGGCGCCGACATGGAGCGCAAGGAGAACTCGCTGTATTACTTTGTCGGCATCGACGGCGCGCGTTTCAAGCAGGTTGTGACGCCGGGCGACCAGCTGCACATGACCGTATCGGTTGAACGCTATATTCGCGGCATCTGGAAGTTCAAGGCATTTGCCACCGTCGACGACAAGGTGGCTTGCGAAGCTGAGTTGATGTGCACCGTCAAACAAGCCGACTAACAAGCCAGTCATCAGGGCTACGCCCTGAAGGCAGGTCCTGGACGTATCGGCTCAGTGTATTGACCGTTCAATCTTTTCATCTCAGACCATAGGACAGGACGCATGACGCAAATCCATCCCAGCGCACTGGTCGACCCGAAGGCCGAGCTTGCAGCCGACGTGACCGTCGGGCCGTTTTCCATCGTGGGTCCCCACGTACGCCTTGGCAGCGGTACCCAGGTGGGTGCGCATACCACCATCGAAGGGCATACCACCGTTGGCGCGGATAACCGCATCGGGCCGTACGCTTCGGTGGGTGGCACGCCGCAGGACATGAAGTACCGCAACGAGCCGACCCGGCTCGTGATCGGCGATCGCAATACCATTCGCGAATTCACCACCATCCACACCGGCACGGTGCAGGACCTGGGTGTGACCAGCATCGGCGACGACAACTGGATCATGGCCTACGTGCATATCGCGCACGATTGCCAGGTGGGGAACCACACGGTGTTCTCCAGCAACGCGCAGATCGCCGGCCACGTGCAGGTGGGCGACTGGGCCATTCTTGGCGGGATGAGCGGGGTGCACCAGTTCGTGCGCATCGGCGCGCACGCCATGCTGGGTGGCGCCTCGGCACTGGTGCAGGACCTGCCGCCGTTCGTGATCGCCGCTGGCGACAAGGGCGGCAACAAGGCCACGCCGCACGGCATCAACGTGGAAGGCATGCGCCGCCGCGGTTTTGACGCCGCGCAGATCGCGGCCCTGCGCCAGGCTTACAAGGTGCTGTACAAGTCCGACCTGAGCTTTGAAGCCGCCCGCAACGAGATCGCGCAACTGATCGCGCAGGCCGAAGGCACCGCCACGGCAGCGCTGCAGGGTTTCCTAGACTTCATTGCCGCCACGCAGCGCGGCATTGTGCGCTGAAGCCGGATACAGCCATGGTCGACGGTGTCCTACCGGCCATGGAGGCCACGCCGGTTGCGGCGGGCGCGGGCAATCGCGGCACCATTGCCATGGTGGCTGGCGAGAACTCCGGCGACCTGCTTGCCTCCTTGCTGATGGGCGGGCTCAAGGCCCGCCTCGGCGAAGTCAGCTACGCCGGCATCGGCGGGCCCCGCATGATGGCGCAGGGGTTCGAGTCGCAATGGCCGATGGACACCCTCTCGGTCAACGGCTACGTGGAGGTGCTGGGCTCGCTGCGCGAGATCCTCGCCACGCGCCGCGCCATCAAGGAAAAGCTGCTGGCGCAGCCGCCGCTGTGCTTTATCGGCGTGGATGCGCCGGATTTCAACTTCGGGCTCGAGGTACCGCTGCGCCGTGCCGGCATTCCGGTGGTGCACTTCGTCAGCCCGTCGATCTGGGCCTGGCGCGGGGGCCGTATCCGCACCATCGCGCGCGCGGTCGACCACATCCTGTGCCTGTTCCCGTTCGAGCCTGAGATCTACGCTCGCGCCGGGATTCCCGCCACCTATGTGGGCCATCCGCTGGCCGACGTGATCCCGATGGTGCCGGACACGCAGGGCGCCCGCGAGAAGCTCGGCCTGCCTGCCGGGACTCGCGTGGTGGCCGTGCTGCCCGGCAGCCGGCAGTCCGAGGTGCGCAACCTGGGCGCGACGTTCTTCGCGGCCATGGCGCGCATGCACAGCATGGACGGCAATCTCGCCTTCGTGCTGCCGGTCGCCAGCGCACCGCTGCGCGAGATCGTCGCGGGCCTGCACCAGCAGTACCCGCAGATCCCGCTGACCGTCATCGACGGGCAGTCGCACCTGGCCATGGAAGCTGCCGACGTGATCCTGCTGGCTAGCGGCACCGCCACGCTGGAGGCGGCGCTGTACAAGAAGCCCATGGTGATCTCGTACAAGGTGCCCTGGCTGACCGCGCAGATCATGAAGCGGCAGGGTTACCTGCCGTATGTGGGCCTGCCCAACATCCTGTCGGGGCGTTTTGTCGTGCCCGAATTGTTGCAGGACGACGCCACGCCCGAGGCATTGGCGCGCGAGACGCTGCTGCAGCTGAACGACGAAGGCAACACCGCGTTCCTGCGCGACCATTTCACCCAGATGCACCAGACGCTTAAACGCAATACCGCCGAGATCGCTTCGGCCGTGGTCGCCGACCTGATCCGGCAGCGGAGGGGCGTGTAATGGCGCGCCGACCCACAGCCACCGCCAAGGGCGATTCGGCCCAGCTCGGTTTCGACCTGACCGGCGCCGGCGTGCAGGTCCGCCACCTGTGCGGCGTGGACGAAGCGGGCAGGGGCCCGTTGGCCGGCCCGGTCTATGCCGCCGCCGTGGTGCTGGACCAGGCTCGTCCAATCCAGGGCCTGGCGGACTCCAAGGTGCTGACCGCGCGCCGTCGCGAGGCGCTGTTCGACGAGATCTGCGAGCGCGCCCTGGGCTGGCATATCGCCCAGGCGTCGGTGGAAGAGATCGACACCATCAACATCCTGCATGCCACCATGCTGGCCATGCAGCGTGCCGTGCATGGCCTGGCCGATTCCGGCCTGGAGCCGGACCTGGTGCAGGTGGACGGCAACCGCTGCCCGCAGGTGCGTTTTGCAGTCGAGGCCATCGTCAAGGGCGATGCCAAGGTGCAGGCCATCTCGGCGGCCTCCATCCTGGCCAAGGTGGCGCGCGACCGCGAACTGCTGATGCTGCACGCCACGTACCCGCAGTACGGCTTCGATGCCCACGCCGGCTACGGTACGCCGCAGCACCTGGCAGCGCTGGCCGAGTTCGGCGCCACGCCGCACCACCGGCGCTCGTTTGCGCCCGTGCGTGAAGCCATCGCGCTGGGGCGCATCGCACCCGTTGCCGCCGCCCCGGTGCCAGCATTCCCGGAGCCGCAATTGTGAAGCATGTCACTTCGCGCGAGAACGCGCTGTTCAAGCACCTCAAGGCGCTGACCGGCTCCACGCATGCGCGCCGCAAGGCGGGGCATTCGGTGCTCGATGGCGTGCACCTGGCGCAAGCCTATCTGGACGCGCTGGGCCAGCCGGTGCAGTGCGTGGTGTCCGAGCGGCACTATGATCATGCCGAGGTGGCGGCGCTGCTCAGGCAGATCGAGCCCGAGCGCGTGGTGCTGCTGGCGGATGCCTTGTTCGACCAGATCGCCGGCGTGGTCAACGGCATCGACCTGATGCTGGTCATCGACACGCCCACCGGCCACCTGCCGTCGCATATCGACACCGATTGCATCATCCTGGACGGCGTCCAGGATGCCGGCAACGTCGGCTCGATCCTGCGCAGCACCGCGGCCGCGGGCATCCAGCACGCCTTTCTTGTCACCGGCAGCGCCTTCGCCTGGTCGACCAAGACCCTGCGCGCCGCCATGGGCGCCAATTTCCACCTGAACATCGTCGAGCACTGCACGCTCGACATGCTGGCGCCGCGTCTGGCGGTGCCGCTGCTGGCCACGTCCTCGCACGCGCAGGCAGCCGTGTTCGACACCGACCTGCGTGGCCCGGTTGGGTGGGTGGTGGGCAATGAAGGCGCGGGCGTGAGCCCGGAGTGGATGGCCAAGGTCAGCCGCACGGTGGGCATTCCGCAGCCGGGCGGACTGGAGTCGCTGAATGTGGCGGCCGCGATGGCGATCTGCCTGTTCGAGGCGGTGCGGCAGCGCCGTCCTGGCGGCTGACGCCAAGCGCTGGCGCTAGGTTTTCTCCCCTCTCCCACTTGCGGGAGAGCGGGCGCACCGTCCGGCTTCGTTCGGTGCGCCGGGTGCTTTCAATAATTGCTGTCGCGGTCCACCTTGATCTCCTGCAGGATCGTGGTGGCGATCTCTTCGATCGACTTGTGCGTGGACGACAGCCATTTGATGCCCTCGCGGCGCATCATGGCCTCGGCCTCGTTGACCTCGTAGCGGCAGTTCTCCGGCGCTGCGTACTTGCTGCCCGGGCGCCGCTCGTTGCGGATCTCGGCCAGGCGCTGCGGATTGATCGACAGCCCGAAGATCTTGCTCTTGAACGCGTAGAGCGCGGTGGGCAGCTTGCCGCGCTCGAAGTCGTCGGGAATCAGCGGGTAATTGGCCGCCTTCAGCCCATACTGCATGGCAAGGTAAAGGCTGGTCGGGGTCTTGCCGCTGCGCGACACGCCCACCAGGATGATGTCGGCCTCGGCCAGGTTCTTGTGCGACTGGCCGTCGTCATGCGCGAGCGAGAAGTTGATCGCCTCGATACGGTTCTGGTAGGCCTCGGTGTCCGCGTTCTGGTGAAAACGGCCGATCGCATGGGTGGACTTCAGCCCGAGCTCCTTCTCCAGCGGCTCGATGAAGGTCTGGAACATATCCAGGATCATGGCCTTGGCGCGGCGGATCGCCTTGTTCGACTCCTGGTTGACCAGGGTGGTGAAGACGATGGGCTGCACGCCTTCCGCGTAGAAGGCCTCATTGATCTTGCCCACCGCGATGTGCGCCTTTTCGGGCGTGTCGACGAACGGCATACGCACTTTGCGGAAACGCATCTCGAACTGGGCCAGGATCGAGTGGCTGAAGGTCTCGGCGGTAATGCCGGTGCCATCGGAGACGATAAAGACCGTGCGGATGGCGGGGCGCTCCTCCTTACTCGGTTCCTGGGGTTGCTGCGGCGCGAGGGGCGCAGCGGGAGCGTCGGGCTGGGGAGCGTCGGGCAGGGACATGTATGGACAATTATTTTTGAATCCGCGCTCCGCGAAAGTGCGGTGCGGCACGGTAGAATAGCGGCGATCTTTTCGCTAAGCAATTCCGCCAGCGCTGTTGGCACAACGATTCGGCCACGAATTGTCAACAATGTGCGCTGCAGCAATCACGATCGCACACCGATTGTGAGTCGCTGGGACTGTTTAGCCAAGCGATCCGTCCGGTAGCAGAACTCCAACAATATTCCGGGCGTCCGCAACAGGTTTCTTACTTTGTTTTGAGGCTTTTATGAACAACCCGGCAATTGACGGCGCCTACGTGCTGCCGTTCGAGCAGTTGCGCAAGGAAGATGTGGAAACCGTGGGCGGCAAGAATTCGTCGCTCGGCGAGATGATCTCGCAGCTGGCCGAGGCTGGCGTGCGGGTGCCCGGCGGCTTTGCCACCACTTCGCTGGCTTTCCGCGACTTCCTCGCCCACAGCAACCTGACCCAACGCATTTCCGATCGCCTGAAGGCCCTTAACGTTGACGACGTCAAGGCCCTGGCCGAAGCCGGTGCCGAGATCCGCGGCTGGGTCGTCGAAGCGCCGTTCCAGCCCCGCCTGGAAAAGGAAATCCGCGAGTTCTATGCCCGCGCCGAAGAGCGCGAAGGCGCCGAGGCTTCGTTCGCCGTGCGTTCCTCGGCCACGGCCGAAGACCTGCCGGACGCGTCGTTCGCCGGCCAGCAGGAGTCGTACCTCAACGTCAGCGGCATCGACGACGTGCTGGACAAGATCCGTCATGTGTTCGCCTCGCTGTACAACGACCGTGCCATTTCCTATCGCGTGCACAAGGGCTTCGCGCACGACATCGTCGCGCTGTCCGCCGGCGTGCAGCGCATGGTGCGCTCGGACGTGGGCGCCGCGGGCGTGATGTTCACCATCGACACCGAATCCGGCTTCCCCGACGTCGTCTTCATCACCTCCAGCTACGGCCTGGGCGAAACGGTGGTGCAGGGCGCGGTCAACCCGGACGAGTTCTACGTCTTCAAGCCCACGCTGCAAGCGAGCAAGTACCCCATCATCCGCCGCTCGATCGGTTCCAAGCTGATCAAGATGGAATTCACCGCGCCGGGCGAAGCCGGCCGCGTCAAGACCGTCGACGTGCCCATCGAACTGCGCAACCGCTACTCCATCACCGACGCCGATGTGTCGGAGCTGGCCAAGTACGCGATGATCATCGAGAAGCATTACGGCCGCCCGATGGACATCGAGTGGGGCAAGGACGGCCGCGACGGCAAGATCTACATCCTGCAGGCGCGCCCGGAAACGGTGAAGAGCCAGTCCGCGGGCAAGGCAGAGCAGCGCTTCAAGCTCAAGGGCACCGCGCCCGTGCTGACCAGCGGCCGCGCGATTGGCCAGAAGATCGGCACCGGCCGCGTCCGTGTGATCAATGACCCGTCCGAAATGGAACGCGTGCAGCCCGGTGACGTGCTGGTCGCCGACATGACCGATCCCAACTGGGAACCGGTGATGAAGCGCGCCGCCGCCATCGTGACCAACCGCGGTGGCCGTACCTGCCACGCGGCCATCATCGCGCGCGAGCTCGGCGTGCCGGCCGTGGTCGGCTGCGGCGACGCCACCGACCTGCTCAAGGACGGCACGCTGGTGACGGTGTCGTGCGCCGAGGGCGATGAAGGCCGTGTGTACGACGGCCTGCTCGAGACCGAGGTTACCGAAGTGCAGCGCGGCGAAATGCCGGAAATCGACGTCAAGATCATGATGAACGTCGGTAACCCGCAACTGGCCTTCGACTTCTGCCAGATCCCGAACCAGGGTGTTGGCCTGGCCCGCCTCGAGTTCATCATCAACAACAACATCGGTGTCCACCCGAAGGCCATCCTCGACTACCCGCAAGTCGATGCCGACCTGAAGAAGGCCGTGGAAAGCGTGGCTCGCGGCCATGCCAGCCCGCGCGCGTTCTACGTGGACAAGCTGGCCGAAGGCATCGCCACCATCGGCGCGGCGTTCTACCCGAAGCCCGTCATCGTGCGCCTGTCGGACTTCAAGTCCAACGAGTACAAGAAGCTGATCGGCGGCTCGCGCTACGAGCCGGACGAAGAAAACCCCATGCTGGGTTTCCGTGGCGCCTCGCGCTACATCTCCGAAGACTTCGCCGAAGCCTTCGAGATGGAATGCAAGGCCATGAAGCGCGTGCGCGACGACATGGGCCTGACCAACGTCGAGATCATGGTGCCGTTCGTGCGCACGCTTGGCCAGGCCGAGAAGGTCATCGGCCTGCTGGCCAAGCACGGCCTGAAGCGCGGCGAGAACGGCCTGCGCGTCATCATGATGTGCGAAGTGCCGTCCAACGCGATCCTGGCTGAGGAGTTCCTGCAGTTCTTCGACGGCTTCTCGATCGGCTCGAACGACCTGACCCAGCTCACGCTGGGCCTGGACCGCGACTCCGGCATGGAGCTGCTGGCCAAGGACTTCGACGAACGCGACCCGGCCGTCAAGTTCATGTTGTCGCGCGCCATCTCCACCGCGCTGCGCCTGGACAAGTACGTCGGCATCTGCGGCCAGGGCCCCTCGGACCACCCGGACTTTGCGCTGTGGCTGGCCAAGGAAGGCATCAAATCGATCTCGCTGAACCCCGACTCGGTGGTCGATACCTGGAAGCAACTGGCTTCCTGAGGCATTTGACGTCACAATAGCGGTACACCGGCCCTGCGCCAGGTGTTCCGAACCCCCGCAGGCGCCTCTGGCGCTGCGGGGGTTTTTTGTTTTGGCCGTGGCCAGGACAAAGGCAGGTGAGCAGGTAAGCAAGGAGGGGAAATATGGCGCCGTACTACATCTGGTTTGCGCTGGCCGCGGTGCTGGTGATCGCGGAACTGGGACTCGGCACCTTGTATTTGCTGATGGTGGCGCTGGGCGCCACCGTAGGCGGCCTGGGTGCGCTGGCCGGGCTTGGCGCAGCCGCCCAGACCCTGATGGCGGCGCTGGTGGCGCTAGCCGGCTTTGTCGCGCTGCGGCGCTCCCGCTACGGGCGCGTCAAGCGCGACGCGGCGGAGCGAGACCCCAACGTCAACCCCGATATCGGCCAGGAGCTTGAGGTGCCGGCCTGGGGCGAGGCCGGGCGGGCGCGGGTGCGCTACCGCGGCACCGACTGGGACGTGGAGCTCCAGGCGGCCGGCCCGGCAGCGCCTGGGCGTTTTCGCATCGTCGAGGTACGCGGCAATACGCTCTTCGTCAGCCCGCGGTAGGGCGCGGCCTCGATTTCCACCGGTTTCTCGCCGTTCGTTTTTTCAACCCCGTCACGGAGGTCCCATGTTCGAATTCTTCGGCAGCCTGCTGCCCCTGCTGATCCTGGTCGCCGTCATCGTGCTGGTGGCGCAAAGCTTCAAGATCGTGCCGCAGCAGCATGCCTGGGTGCTGGAACGCCTCGGCAAGTACCGCGCCACGCTGACGCCGGGGCTGACCGTCGTGCTGCCCTTCATCGACCGCGTGGCCTACAAGCATGTCCTGAAGGAAATCCCGCTCGATGTGCCGAGCCAGATCTGCATTACCAAGGACAACACGCAATTGCAGGTGGACGGCGTGCTGTACTTCCAGGTCACCGACCCGATGAAAGCGTCCTACGGATCCAGCAATTTCGTGGTGGCCATCACTCAGCTGTCGCAGACCACGCTGCGCTCGGTGATCGGCAAGCTGGAGCTCGACAAGACCTTCGAGGAGCGCGAGTACATCAACCACAGCGTGGTCAATGCGCTGGACGAGGCCGCCGCGAGCTGGGGCGTGAAGGTGCTGCGCTACGAGATCAAGGATCTCACTCCGCCCAAGGAAATCCTGCACGCGATGCAGGCGCAGATTACCGCCGAGCGTGAAAAGCGTGCACTGATCGCCGCGTCGGAAGGCAAGCGCCAGGAGCAGATCAACCTGGCCACGGGCGCGCGCGAGGCCGCCATCCAGAAGTCCGAAGGCGAGCGGCAGGCGGCCATCAACCGGGCGCAGGGCGAGGCCTCGGCGATCCTGGCGGTGGCGGAGGCCAACGCGCAGGCCATCGAGAAGATCGGACATGCCATCCGCACGGACGGCGGCATGGAGGCGGTCAACCTGAAGGTGGCGGAGGAGTACGTGAGCGCCTTCGGCAGTCTGGCCAAGCAGGGCAACACGCTGATCGTGCCGGGCAACCTTGGCGACATGAGCACCATGATTGCGTCGGCGCTGCAGATCGTCAAAGGCCAGCAGAAGGGGGCTTGAAGAAGGGAGATGAAGCGAGGCGGCAGTCTTGCGGCGTGCTGCCAGGCTGCCTCGGTCTATTACTCTTTTCCGGCGCCCTTCATGATCCGCGCTTTCTCCCGCTGCCAGTCGCGGTTCTTCTCGGTTTCGCGCTTGTCGAACATCTTCTTGCCCTTGGCCAGGCCGATCTCGCATTTGACGCGTCCGCGCGTGTAATGCAGGTTGAGCGGCACGATCGTGAAGCCGCGCTGCTCCACCTTGCCGATCAGGCGTTTGATCTCTTCGGCCTTGAGCAGGAGCTTGCGAGTGCGCACCGCATCGGGCGAGATATGGGTGGAGGCGCTGTTCAGCGCGCTGATATGGGCGCCGATCAGGAACAGCTCGGCGTCGCGAATGACCACGTAGCCTTCCTTGATCTGCACGCGTCCCGCGCGGATCGCCTTGACTTCCCAGCCCTCGAGCACGATCCCCGCCTCATATCGCTCTTCGATGAAGTAGTCGAAAAAGGCTTTCTTGTTGTCTGCGATGGTCATGCGGTCCGGATAGTGGAAATGGAGATAAGTAAAACAAACACCAAAAAACGAAGGGGAAGGCCGCTGCGGCGACGCTGCAGGGCCACGCAAGGCCATAAGGCCGTGGTTTGAGCGCTATCGTGCGCGTCCGGGGTGCCGTCGGCGCGCGCGTGGGCTAAAATCGGGATTCTAGCAAACCGGCCCGCTCCGGTGGATTCCGCAGTGCGTCATGGCGCTGGCGGCGCTTCGCGCGGGCCATGATTCCCCACTACATGGCAGACGTCCATAAATCCGTGCTGCTCGGCCATTCCGCCGAGCAGATGTACAACCTGGTCACGCAAGTCGAGGACTATCCCAAGTTCCTCCCCTGGTGCGGTGGCGTGGAGGTGTTCGAGCAGACCGAGACAATGCTCGACGCCAAGATCTACATCCACTTCAACGGCATCAAGCAGTACTTCCACACCCGCAATACGCAGGAGCGGCCCACCAAGATCGATATGGTGTTCGAGGATGGGCCCTTCAAGACCTTCAGCGGCTCCTGGCGCTTCACGCCCCTGCGCGAGGATGCCTGCAAGATCGAATTCCACCTGCACTACGAGTTCTCCAGCTTCCTGCTGGAGAAAATCATCGGGCCGGTGTTCAACATGATCGCCAATACGTTTGTCGACGCGTTCGTCAAGCGTGCCGAAGTGGTCTATGGCAATGGCTGACGAGGCCGGCATCCCCGGCACTGCACCTGCGGTGCGTATCTCGGTTTGCTACGCCCGTCCTGGCGACGCCTTCCTGAAGGAACTCGAGGTGCCCCCCGGCACCACCATTGTCGCCGCGATTGCCGCTTCGGGCTTGCTGCAGGCTTGTCCGGAGGTGGATCCCGCCACCATGCGGGTCGGCATTTTCAGCAAGCTCAAGACACCGGACACCCTGGTGCGGGCCGGCGACCGCATCGAGGTCTATCGCCCGCTGGTGGCCGATCCCAAGTCGGCGCGCAACCGGCGCGTGCAGAAGACCCGCAAGGGCGGCACGCGCGAAGGGCTGAAATGGCTGCGTGGCGGCTGACTGGCGCCGGCACGGAGTACGCAGGCGCTCAGGCGCAGTTTTGCTCGAGACTGGCGTTGACGCGTTGCAATTCGGCCTGCCGCTCGTCATCGTTCAGATGACGCGGCGTGCCGTCTGGCGCTGACACGGCAATGCGGCGGTTCTGCTGCAGCGAAGTCGCATAGTTGCGCGATTGCGCGCAGCGCACCTGGCGTTCCTGCGCGGCCAGGTCCTTGGCGGCCTGGTCCGCTTCCGCTTTCGACTGCGCGGCACGGCGCTTTTGGAAGGCCTCCTCGGCACTTGCCATGGACTCCGCTTTTACCTTGCCATCGCCCTTCGCGGCCGCCACCGGCGCAGGCTGGGTGCCGGCAACATCGCCTGCTGGGCCAGCTCCCGCCGCTGGCGAGCCGCCCGGCTCGATCGGGCGCAAGCTGCCGGCAAAGCGTCCGGGGGCCTTGATCACACTGGCGGCAGGCACCGAGGGCGGCGGCGGCACGTCGCTGTAGACCATGCGGCCATTGCCGTCGCGCCACTGCCATTGCGAATCCGTCTGGGCGGTGGCAGCCTGGCACAGGCAGGCGAGGGCGGCCAGCGTGGCGAGATTGAAGAGCGCGATCGATCGTTTCATGGCTTGGCGTGTAGGGAGGCAGCCTGCGGTGACAAGTGCGGCAGCAGGGCGCGCAGGGCTGGAACCCCACTGCGCGAGTGACTCGCGCGCCCTTGGCTGCCGGGATTGGCCGCTAGTTTAGGCAGACTTGTCGACAGCGTGCAAGCGCACCGACCAGGCCACGCCAACCATCAGCAACACAATGGCCGCGATTTCCAGCGGGCGTGGCAGCCGATGGTCGAAGACAAAGCCATACGCCAGCGCGAACAACGTCTCGAACACGATCATCTGGCCCGACAAGGTGAGCGGCAGGCGGCGGCTGGAGATATTCCACAGGTTGTTGCCGATCAGCGACGCACCGAGCGCCACGGCCGCGTTAACCATCCAGAACCATTGCCAGTCGCGCCCGCCGCTGGCCGCGGCGAGGCTGTCGCCGGCCACCAGCCAGCCCAGCAATGCCAGCAGCGCCAGCACCACCGACACCACGCCGGTGGAGATGCCATAGAGCGCGGACCATTCATTGCCGCTGTACTGCGGGTTGCGCTGCAGGTAGCGTGCGTTATCGACCGCGTAGAGCGTCCAGCACACCAGCGCGCCGGCCGCGCACATCACGCCGGCCAGGCGTTGCCAGACGCTGCGCACCGCCTCGCCCGCGGCAGCGCCATGCGCGTGCCCTGCGCCGGAGAACAGGTCGATATTGATGCAGGCGATGCCGGCGGCCACCACCAGCAACGGCCAGATCAGGCGCGACAGCGGCACGGCGCCATGGTCGCGCCGGCCCATGATGGTGACGGAGATGGGCAGGATGCCGATGATCAGCGAGGTGGGGCCCACGCCGGCAAGCTGTACGCCAAACGCCAGCAGCACGTAGTACAGCAGGTTGCCGGTGAAGGCCTGGCGTAGCAGTGCAAGGCAATCCGCGCGCGTGAGCTTGCGCGCAATGCGCTTCATCAGCGGCACCGCGGCGATGAAAGCGACCAGCCCGTAGGCCAGGTAGCGGCCGATCGCGAGTTCCCAGGGGGAGAATACGGGCAGCAGCTTGGGGGCAATGAACACCATGCCCCAGAAGGCGCCGGCCAGCAGGCCGCACAGTACGCCGATACCCATTGTTGCTTGCCTATCCCTGAAAAAAAGACAAAGAGCATAGCAGACTTGAACAAGGGCACTCGCAGGCGCGTCAAGAAACGTGCCATTCCTGTATAATTCGGTTTTGCGCCTAGAGGAATTGCTATGCGTCTTGTCCAGAAAGCACTCACATTCGATGACGTGCTCCTCGTGCCGGCTTATTCGTCGGTACTGCCCCGGGATGTTTCGCTCCGTACCCGCCTGACCCGTTCGATCGAATTGAACATTCCGCTGGTATCCGCCGCCATGGATACCGTCACGGAAGCCCGCCTGGCGATTGCCATGGCGCAGGCCGGTGGTATCGGCATCGTCCACAAGAACCTGAAGCCGGCCGACCAGGCCCGGGAAGTGGCGCGCGTGAAGCGCTACGAATCCGGCGTGCTGCGTGACCCCATCACCATTCCCCCGGACATGAAGATCCGTGATGTGATTGCATTATCACATCAATACGGCATCTCCGGTTTCCCGGTGGTGGAAGGCAAGACGGTCGTCGGCATCATCACCAACCGCGACCTGCGTTTCGAGGAAGAACTCGACGCGCCCGCGCGCGCCAAGATGACCCCGCGCGAAAAGCTCGTCACGGTGGGCGAAGACGCCTCGCTGGAAGACGCCAAGCGCCTGATGAACCGCCACCGCCTCGAGCGCGTGCTGGTGGTCAACAAGGACTTCGAGCTGAACGGCCTGATCACCGTCAAGGACATCCAGAAGGCAGTGGAGCATCCGCTCGCCAGCAAGGATGACCGCGGCCAGCTGCGCGTAGGCGCCGCAGTCGGCGTGGGCCCTGACAACGATGAACGCGTCGACCTGCTGGTCAAGGCCGGCGTGGACGTGATCGTGGTAGACACCGCCCACGGCCACAGCCAGGGCGTGCTGGACCGCGTGCGCTGGGTCAAGCAGAACTATCCGCAGGTGCAGGTGATCGGCGGCAACATCGCCACCGGCTCGGCCGCGCGGGCGCTGGTCGATCATGGCGCCGACGGCGTCAAGGTCGGCATCGGCCCGGGTTCGATCTGCACCACCCGTATCGTCGCTGGCGTGGGCGTGCCGCAGATCACCGCGGTCTCCAACGTGGCCGAAGCCCTCAAGGGCACCGGCGTGCCGCTGGTGGCCGACGGCGGCATCCGCTACTCGGGCGACATCGCCAAGGCACTGGCTGCCGGCGCGCATGTGGTCATGATGGGCGGCATGTTCTCCGGTACCGAAGAGGCACCGGGCGAAGTGTTCCTGTACCAAGGGCGTTCTTTCAAGAGCTACCGCGGCATGGGTTCGGTCGGCGCGATGAAGGACGGCGCGGCAGATCGTTACTTCCAGGAAGACAACACCGCCAACGTCGACAAGCTGGTCCCCGAAGGCATTGAAGGCCGCGTGGCCTACAAGGGCTCGGTCACCGCCATCATCCACCAGATGTGCGGCGGCGTGCGTGCCTCCATGGGTTACTGCGGCAGCAGCTCGATCGCCGACTGGCACGAGACGTCCGAGTTCGTGCAGATCACCGCCGCGGGCATGCGCGAGTCGCATGTGCACGACGTGCAGATCACCAAGGAAGCGCCGAACTACTACATCGACTAAGTCGGACTGAGTCGAACTAGTGCGTCGACCAGGCAGGTCTCTATGAACTGGCGGCTGCGCGGGACCCGGATGTCCTGCCAGCCGCGCGCCGGCTGCGCCGACCGGCGCCGCCCCCAAGCCAGGCCCCGCGCCAGGCCGGAGGAGTTCTTATGAAAGTATTGCTGCGTGCCGTGCTGTTCCTGGACGCATTGCTGAATCTGCTGCTCGGCATCGTCATGCTGCTGTCGCCTTTCACGACCTTCTACAGCGCGCTGCAACTGCCGCAGCCGCAGCCCGCCATGTACGGGCAGTTGCTCGGCGTGGCCCTGATCGGCCTGGCCTTGCTCCTGTGGCAGGCGACCGTCAACGGGCAGCTCACGGTGGCGGTGGCGCGAACGGTCGGGCAGGTCAACCTGGCCAGCGCGGTGCTGATCGTGGCGTGGATGCTTATGTTCGACCTGCCCGTGCAGGGCGCCGGAAAGATCTGGCTGCCGGTGCTGGCCGCGATGCTGGCCTTCTTCGCCGCGGTGCAGATCCCGGCCGCCAAGCGCGTACGCGTGCGCGAACGCGAGCAACGTGAACAACGCGAGCTGCAAAAAGAAACGCAAAACAAGGATGCCGGCGCCGCCCCCGTGGCACGCCGGCCGCAATCACCCGAATACCGGCGCGAGCCGAGTGTCACGCCACCGCCCGGCTATGGTCCGGGCACCGAAGTGATGACCGAGCCCGCACCGGACGAAACGCCATCCGCCCATCATGCACGACAAAGTCCTCATCCTTGATTTCGGCTCGCAAGTTACGCAGCTGATCGCCCGCCGCGTGCGCGAAGCGCACGTCTACTGCGAGATCCACCCGAACGACGTCACGGACGAATTCGTGCGCGAGTTCGCGCCCAAGGGCATCATCCTGTCCGGCAGCCACGCCAGCACCTACGAAGACCACCAGCTGCGCGCGCCGCAGGCCGTGTGGGACCTCGGCGTGCCGGTGCTGGGCATCTGCTACGGCATGCAGACCATGGCCGTGCAGCTGGGCGGCAAGGTGGAGTGGAGCGACCATCGCGAGTTCGGCTACGCCGAGATGCGCGCGCATGGCCACACCGCGCTGCTCAAGGACCTGGAAGACTTCTCCACGCCCGAAGGCCACGGCATGCTCAAGGTCTGGATGAGCCACGGCGACAAGGTTGCCGAGCTGCCGCCCGGCTTCAAGCTGATGGCCTCCACGCCGAGCTGCCCGATCGCCGGCATGGCCGACGAAGCGCGCGGCTACTATGCAGTGCAGTTCCACCCGGAAGTCACGCACACGGCCAAGGGCCGCGACATGCTCGAGCGCTTCGTGCTGAAGATCGCCGGCGCCAAGCCTGACTGGGTCATGCACGACCATATCGCCGAAGCCGTCGCCAAGATCCGCGAGCAGGTGGGTGACGAAGAAGTGATTCTCGGCCTGTCCGGCGGCGTCGATTCCTCGGTGGCCGCGGCCCTGATCCATCGCGCCATCGGCGACCAGCTCACCTGCGTGTTCGTCGACCACGGCCTGCTGCGCCTGAACGAAGGCAAGATGGTGATGGACATGTTCGCCGGCCGCCTGCATGCCAAGGTCATCGCCATCGACGCCTCCGAGCAGTTCCTCGGCCACCTGGCCGGCGTGACCGATCCCGAGCAAAAGCGCAAGATCATCGGCCGCGAGTTCGTCGAAGTGTTCCAGGCCGAAGCCAAGAAGCTGACCAACGCGAAGTGGCTGGCCCAAGGCACGATCTACCCCGACGTGGTGGAATCCGGTGGCACCAAGACCAAGAAGGCCACCACCATCAAGAGCCACCACAATGTTGGCGGCCTGCCGGAAACGCTGGGCCTCAAGCTGCTTGAGCCGCTGCGCGACCTGTTCAAGGACGAAGTCCGCGAACTCGGCGTGGCGCTCGGCCTGCCGCCGGAAATGGTCTACCGCCATCCGTTCCCGGGCCCGGGCCTGGGCGTGCGTATCCTGGGCGAAGTCAAGCGCGACTACGCCGAGCTGCTGCGCCGCGCAGATGCGATCTTCATCGAAGAGCTGCGTGGCACGGTGGCTACCGAGCAGGATGCCGCTGCCGGCATGTGCGAGCCCTCGCAAGTGGGCAAGAGCTGGTACGACCTGACCAGCCAGGCCTTTGCGGTGTTCTTGCCGGTCAAGTCCGTTGGCGTGATGGGCGACGGCCGCACCTATGACTACGTGGTGGCGCTGCGTGCGGTGCAGACCACGGACTTCATGACGGCGCATTGGGCGCATTTGCCGTACGCGCTGCTGGGGCGGTGCTCGAACCGCATCATCAATGAGGTGCGTGGTTTGAATCGCGTGGTGTATGACGTGTCGGGCAAGCCGCCGGCGACGATCGAGTGGGAGTGAAATCGGGTCCTTCGGGGACTATCGCCAGCTATCGAAAAATCGTAAGTTCTCAATAACCCGGGGCAGCCCCGCTGGGGCTTCTCGCGGCAGGACCATCTTTTCCAGAGGCTGGTCATGTTGGATCGAAGCGCTGCCGAACCAGCTTGTTCGATCCTATTCTCAAGCGACCATGTGACGAATTTCGCTTGTAAACGGCGGAGGGCGATGTTAACTTCTGTGGCACCGAATTCCTCCTCGTTGCCAGGTCGTCATCTTGAATAAAATCACCCTGCCGGAAATTC